>NZ_JAAGOG010000155.1:0-20257 GCF_010747425.1 Nostoc sp. UIC 10630 | reverse complement strand
CCCCTGCTCCCTGCTCCCCACTCCCCTCTCCTCTCCCCTTTTCCCTCAATTCTTGCCAGAAGTTGACTGCAATTATTCCAGATAGAGAAATCACCATAATTGCGATCGCCCAAAACCACGCCTCATTCATTGCTCCCGCTTCCACAGCAAAATAAATCGCCATTGGGATTGTCTGCGTTTGTCCGGGAATATTACCAGCTAGCATCAATGTTGCGCCGAATTCTCCCAAAGCACGCGCAAAAGCGAGCATTGTGGCAGCGACAATGCCAGGTAGTGCTAGAGGTAAACTGATACGCCAAAAGATTGTAGCTTCGGTTGCACCAAGGGTTCTAGCTACTCGCAGTAAGTTGCCATCTATTTGTTCAAAGGCTCCCAGTGCAGTTTTATACATTAAAGGGAAAGATACTACGGTAGCTGCGATCGCAGCACCATACCAAGTAAAGACAATGGTGAAGTCAAAAGACTCCATAAGTTTCCCTACAGGGCCATTTTTGCCAAAAAATAGCAGCAACAAGAAGCCTACAACTGTGGGCGGTAAAATCAGTGGCGCAATAAAGATACCCTCAATCAATGATTTACCTTTGCCACGATATCCCAGCATCCAGTAGGCAGCAGCAATACCCAAGAAAAAAGTGATAAATGTGGCAAGTAATGAAGTTTTGAGTGATATCCAAAGGGGCGATAAATCCAATGGCATAGTTGCGTGGGGAAGAGTTAGCTCAATTAATCCCTAATTTACCAACTTTAACCTCTAAAAGTTGGTAAAGCTTGATCAATTAGATTACGAACAATGAAGAAAATCTGAAAAACAGAATACTCATATTGGAGAAAGAATATGTTAAGACTCACGCAACTGGCAGATGTATTTTCTGTTATGGGATAGCAAAGGCAGAGACACCGCCCTGAAAAACCTCTACGAAAAAGATATGACATTTGCGTAAGTCCTAAGAAAAATAGCAAAAGAGATTATTTATGGCTGCTATCTACGGCACTTCTGGTAATGACAATTTAAACGGTACTGAATCCGCTGACATCTCCATTTTTGGTTATGCAGGCAACGATAATATTAATGGCAAAGGCGGAGACGACATCATCGATGCTGGAGAGGGAAATGATTTGGTTTCCGGCGGCAATGGTAAGGACACTATCCTGGGTCGCGGAGGCAAAGATACTCTCTACGGAGACGATGGCAATGATGTTATTTTTGGTGAAGCAGGCGATGACTTTATATGGGGTGGAGCAGGCACAGATATTTTACTTGGCGGAACAGGCAATGATACTTACCTGATTTCTGCACAAACAGGTGATACGGCTGACACTATTACTGAATATACTAACGAGGGAACTGATACGGTTCTATCCTATTCTAGCTACACTCTAGGGGCAAACCTGGAGAATTTAACATTGTTGTATGCAAATACTGCTTACTATGGCATTGGCAACAACCTCAACAATGAGATTACAGGAAATGAATACTCAAATTTCCTGAGTGGTTTGGGAGGAAACGATTCCCTTCAAGGTAAAGGTGGGAATGATTATATTTACGGTGGTGATGGCATCGATAACCTGATCGGTGGAACTGGTAATGACTCACTTTATGGTGGGATAGGTGGTGATGTACTCTTCGGCGACGAAATCACCAATGGTAGCGGTACTCCCGGAGGTAATGACTATTTGAGTGGTGAAGATGGTAACGATCTGCTCTACGGTGGAGGTGGCAATGACACACTCATTGGTGGTGCAGGCAATGATTTCTTCAGTGGCTATGGCGGTAGTAGCGGCGAAATCGACAGGTATACTGGCGGTACTGGGGCGGATACATTTAGCCTTGGTTTTAATGGATCTTTTAGCACCAACATTGATTATTTAGGCAGTGGATATGCCTTAATCACAGACTTCCAGCGATCGGAAGGTGACAAGATTAGGATTGGTAGTAGTATCAATAGCTACGGTCTTACAATAACCAATTTCAGCGGTGCGGCAGCTTTAGATACCCTCATCTACAGAAATGGCGATTTAATTGCTGTTGTGCAAGATACTACAAACGTATCTACCGCTTTAGACTTTATTGCTTAAGTGAATCTGACTTTTCACGTCATGTACGCCAAATCTAACCCCCTAGCGCCCTTCCCTCGTAGGGAAAGGAGAAAATTCAAAGCTTCTCCATTACAAGAAGAGAGGTTTGGAGAGAGGCTTTCTAGATGGTGTGAAAAGTCAGATCCCCAACTTCTGATAATAAGTCGGGGATATTAGCGATCGCTAATTTTCACAAATCAGATAAGATTCCATTAGGGCTAATGACTACAAACTTTCACCCAATAGAAGAGTTTCTGAATTAGTCCAGTTTGGTACTGTAAGCACTAAAACCATAAGCCAAAGTTTCTTTTAAAGCATCTGATGGTTTAAGACTTCTGTTAATAGCATTAGCAAAAGGTACTGGAATTCCCTTAATAGTTTCCGGCAAAATTGCATATTCTGCCGTTGGTTCCACAATGTATTCTGGGCACTTAGTTTGTATGCCAGCAGTCATTAACATTTCATTTATTTCAGCACCAGAATATTGCTTGAGATAAACTGGATTTCTCACAAATGGGTTTAGCCTTCTGATGAAATTGTGAATAATATGAGAAGGACAAGACTTATTGTGAAAAGAATGATTAAAAACAAAAATCCCGCCAGGTTTTAGTACACGAGATATATCAGCTAACAAGCTTCTTAATTGTGCATCTGGGATATGCATAAAAACGCAGTTAGAAATTACCAAATCTATAGAATTATCTTCTAAAGGCAATATTTCAGCAGAAGTACAAATCAAGTTAAATTCAGCTTCTGGGAAAAAATTATATTCTTGTTTAACTTTGATTAACCGCCGCAATAAAGGTTCAGAAATATCAATACCATAATATTTTTCGCATTTTAGATTTTTCGCTTTCGAGAGATGTAAAGGTGCGCGGCCATAACCAGAGCCAATCTCTAGAATAGAGCCAACACTTTTATTCAATGGAAATTTATTCCAAGTACCTCCAGGTGTTCCAGTTAGTAAAGTGTAATCTTGTTTGATGGGAGAGGTATCTGCAAGTTTTTCAATTTTTTGGGAACCATAATATGTTTTACCAATTGCGTCCCATGTTTTTTTATGTTGAGTATTATTCAATTGTTCATAGTCACTAGGAAAATAAATACCATCTCGTAATTCAAAGTCATTTAAACTGAATTTTGTATTTGCTAATTGAGTCATTAGGATTATTCCTCATGAATAGTCAAGTCTGTTTTCTGTTATACTCTTAACTCAGCATTAACCGCAAGGCATTTTTACTGAACGCCATCCCAAAGAAAACCCCTATAGTAACAACCTGTCATCCGATCAGAACACAAGTTCGTATACATTAGTTGATGGACAGCAACAATCGGAGGCTGGGATGGTAGAAGGATCACAAAAAAAACGGGTGGTAGTTGTAGGTGGTGGTTGGGCTGGTTTAGGAGCAACCTACCATTTGGCAAAACAGGGCTATGATGTGACCCTTCTAGAAGCAGGCCCCTATCCAGGTGGATTGGTGGCAGGTTGGCAAACAGCCACCGGAAAATCTGTTGAAGCTGGCATTCATGGTTTTTGGTATCCTTACAAAAATATTTTTTCCTTAATTAACCAATTAGAAATTAATCCTTTTACTACTTGGACTCGTTCTTCGCAATATTCACCAGCAGGCTTGGAAGTTGAATCACCGATTTTTCAGGACTTACCGCGACTCCCATCCCCACTAGGAACTTTTCTATATACTCAGTTTAAACGATTGCCACTAATTGACCGTCTGAGCGCCCTACCTTTACTGTATGCTGTTGTTGATTTTGACAATTCTGATGATGCGTGGCGGCGCTATGACTTTGTAACTGCTAGGGAATTGTTCAAAAACTTTAATGTTTCTGCACGACTTTACCGCGAGGCTTTTGAACCAATGTTATTAGTCGGCTTGTTTGCCCCTGGTGAACAATGTTCGGCCGCAGCAACTTTAGGAATGCTTTACTTTTTTATTCTGGCTCATCAACCCGATTTTGATGTAGTTTGGTGTCGGGGAACTGTTGGAGAAAAGATATTTCGTCCTTGGGTAGAACAGATTGAAAAAGCTGGTGCGCGAGTGCTACCCAAGCGCCGAGTTACAGACTTAATTGTTGATAGTAATCATCGGGCGAAAGGTGTGGTTTGCGGTGATGAAGTAATTGAAGCAGATGCCGTAATTTTTGCAGTTGGGATTACGGGAATGAAGAAAATTGTCTCAACTAGCCCTAGTTTACAAAGTCATGAAGAATTCCGTAATTTGAGCAATTTAGGAGGGATTGATGTTTTAGCAACGCGGCTATGGTTTGACCGCAAAATTGATATTCCCCGTCCTTCTAATGCTTGTTTCGGATTCGACGCAAGTACAGGTTGGACGTTTTTTGATTTGAATGCCTTACATGATGAATATCGAGATGAGCCAGGAACGGTGATTGAAGCTGATTTTTATCATGCGAATCAGTTCCTCAGTTTGAGTGATGAGGAGATTTTAGCAATAGTTCAGGGTTATTTAGCAACTTGTGTACCTGCCTTTCAGGAAGCAAAGATCGTTGATAGTAGTGTAATTCGGCTATCTCAGGCGGTGACTCACTTTGCACCTGGTAGCTATCGTTATATGTTGCCCGCGAAGACAAGTTTTGAGAATGTGTTTATGAGTGGGGATTGGATTGTGAACCGTCATGGTTCCTGGTCACAAGAAAAGGCTTATGTTACTGGTTTGGAGGCGGCGAATTTGGTCGTGTCTTATTTAGGAGAAGGTCAGCCAGCTGAGATTTTAGCTGTAGAAGAGGATGAAGCACATATCCAAGTGGCGCGATCGCTCAACCAAACTCTACGTGACTTGGGCAAATCTATCCTACCTGACTTTTGGTTGCCTTAATCCGTAGGGGCACGAAAAGGTAATCATTAATTGTAATCGTAAATTCGGTAAGCTAAAGAAAGCTATGCTATACCATTCTTCTAATGTAAATCAAATCACATAAGCTTATGGAGCCAGACTCTTTACAAACCGAGGTGATTCTGACGCATCCGCGTGAGTCACTCGGTAAAGTGCAACTTGATTGGACACCCCAACCCGGAAATTATCTCGATTTTGAAGGTAAAACTTATGCGGTTTTAGAACGCCGCCATAAATACCAACTCAAAGCTGGGCGCTACCGTTTACATAATATTGCTATTTACGTGCAGTCGGCTAAACGACCATCTGAAAAAAGTTTGGTAGGTGGACGTTGGGTAGTTGGCGATGCCACCTGCTCCTACAATGCTCATTCAGAACTAATTCGCTGTGCAGTCAACCCAGATGGCCCTTGCGAATCTTGCCGCTTTTATGAAAAGTTAGAAGTTAAGAGCTAGGAGAGACACGATTAATCGCGTCTGTACAGGAGTTAAAAGTTATTGTCCCTCAACGACCCGCACCAAAAACTTCTCCCACAGTTAAGCGGGTACCATTAACAAAATCCCATCCCGACTGGGGACGTTTCCCAGCTAGCTGAACCTCTCGCAACAGCAATAAACCTTCCCCAGTTTGGACGATCGCTCCAATGCCTTTGGTAATGTTCACCACAGCTCCCGGTTTGTCTGATACATTTGACAAATCAGGCAATTTATGAATTAATTCTTGTAATTCTGGTGGGATGCGATAGCCTACAGAACCAAGGGGAGCCGAAGCGGTGATTTTCAACAAGTTGTTACGAAAAGTAGCCGTGCAGTTGGGATAAAAGCCTCTAATTTGATTGTGTAATTGGATCGCGCTTTTTGACCAATCCAAACCATAATCTTCTTTTTGAATCAGAGGTGCATAAGTAGCTGACAAATTATCTTGGGGTATTGGTTGAATTTCCTGGCGTTCCAACTTCAACAGAGTTTCCACTAACAAATCCCCACCGATCGCAGCTAGTCTTTCGGCTAAATCTTGAGTATTATCCAGTAATCCAATGGGTGTAGTGGCTATTTCTAGCATTGGCCCGGTATCCATCCCCACATCCATTAACATGGTTGTGATCCCCGTTTCCTTCTCACCATTATACAAACACCACTGAATCGGCGCTGCACCCCGATATTTAGGTAAAATCGAGCCATGCACATTAATACAGCCTAACTTTGGCATTTTTAAGATTTTTGACGATAAAATCTGTCCATAAGCGACAACAACAAACACATCTGCGTCTAATTCTTTGAGCTTGGTCAAAGTCTCAGTATCTTTTTTTACTTTTTCTGGTTGCCATACTGGTAAGTTGTGGGCAGTGGCGATCGCCTTTACAGGTGAAGGAGTAAGTTTATTTCCCCGTTCACGGCGTTTATCTGGTTGAGTGACAACTGCCAACACATCAAATTTTGAATGATTCAATAACTTTTCCAACGTGGGTACAGCAAACTGTGGTGTACCAAAAAATACAATTTTCATTAATAATTATTTGTTAATCGTAAGTCATTAGTTAATGGTAAATAATATCGGCTGTTTGGTGGTACAATATTTTCGTATCGAGTGAAACCAAAAGGCTGTTTTATTAACTTACATAGTTAACTTGACAAGTGTAACAGCTAGTATAAGCTGCATTGCCTTTAGGAAACCCTCATCGTTTAGTGGTGTCTCGTCACGAGCCGCTAGAGCATCTACCAAGTTAGTTTTGTTGTGTTCCCGGACGTTTACCCCAAATTTGCATTAAATGCAGTTGGGTTTGTAAAAAACTATTGCGTCTTCTAGCTATTTTGTAGTTGAGATTGCAATTTATAAATTTGGGTTGCTGACAGCAGTATTTTCTGAGTATGATTTATTATGCGTCTGCATTCCCCAGCTTTTCACGTAACACCTCACCTCTACCATTGTGAGGGTTTGCGCTGTTATATTTAGTGTGTAACCTGACTTGTTGATTGTGTACTAGCTAAAACTAGTACGATCCCCAATAATTTAAGTTATCTCATTTTTTGTTGCCAGCGTTATCGCCTCAAATATAACTTGAATATCCCTTGACTAATATCTGTTTTTAGTATTGTCGAGGATATCAACAGCAGGATTATATATCGTGTAGTAATTACTGAGTTCTCAGCGTATTTACTATACTCGCATACTTTTGCAAAAAAACATTCAGTACCTGAGTAATAAAAGGTGTAGACAATGATACTTAATTTTTATAAGACTCAGCGAACTTTGAAGGAAATATCTCGTCAAAGTTTTTAGTTTCTTGTTATACATATAATTACTGCCTGCCCCATTGCTGCATAGGTATTGCTTCTCACATAGCAACCACCCCTCTAGAGAGTCTACAAATGCTTAAACCCCTTTTGCTGTCAGGATGGTTCCGCGCGCAACCATTTCTCAATTACGTTGTCGTTGTGATACTGATCGCACCCTTGCTAGGCGCATCAGCTCACTCGTTCCCTGTAAAATCCGAAGTAGCTAAACTAACTTCGATGACTGGAGATTCTGACTCTGTATCAAAGGAAATAGCTGTAGTTGGGGAACCTGAGATAGCTGAAATATCGAAAACAGATCAAATCGACTCTTTAACAGAAAAATTTGACTCTGTACCCACACAAAGTCCTGCTGTCCAGGAACCGCAAGTATTACCATCAGATAAAATTGAGTCTTTTGCTCAAGTAGATAGTTATGGGTTAAACAACGATTTAACTGTTCCTGATACTTTGGCAACAGTTGAACTTGCACCATTAACAGATGTTCCTGTTAGTCAGCTTAATCTAGTACAAAAACTCAAAGCTGCTAATATCAAGTCTTTGAAAGGACAAGAAAAATCTCTCTCTAGAGAAAAGTCTTTTACTAAATCATTGACAGCAACTCAAATAGCACCAATTCTTAGAGAGTCACAACCAACCACAACAACAGAAATACCCGTTTCTGAACCACGTGATGAGTCCCAAGCTGAACAAATAGATCCCATAGGTAGTCCTCATCCTATTCCTTGGAAATGGATTACGGCGACTCAAGAAGCAATTGGTTCCAACGGTGGTTCTGGAGTTCGTCACTACCGTAGCGTACCCGTGGTTTCTCCAGATGGTAAATATGCTGTTTATAGCCGTGTGCAACTAGAAGTAAAACCCGAAATGTACAACAGCCGTGTTACTAGCGTTCTGTTTGTCCAAGATATGCACACGAAGAAATTGTGGGTAATGGCTTCAACTACTCCAGTTAGCGATCCTTTATTAAAAGTAAAAGCTCTAAAGGGTTCTTCGTCAGAAGAGGCTAATCCGAACGGTCAAATTGGGGTATTAGTTCCGGTTAGCTGGTCGGAAAAAGGCGATCGCTTTTTAGCACGCAAATTTGAAGGGATATTTAACACAGGCGATTCTACTGATAGTGCAGTGATTTGGGATCGGCAAAAAAATCACGCTAATATAGTTGCTCCTGCTAATGAGCAAGATGAGCATGAGAAAATTGCCGTCTTGTTAGGTTGGAGTAAAAAGCAACCGGATCATGTACTATTCCGTGCAGGTGAATTGGGTGATGAAAACTGGCCACTAATGCAAGTTGCTAATGATGGCAAGACTGTACCCACAACAGATGAAGATCAGCCGATTACTTTTGGTAAAAAGGTTACAGAGATTTGGGCAGGGCCACAAGTGGCTTACCGATAGTTTATAGAATAATTTATCTACTCCCGTTATCGTCACCGATGGACAACGGGAGATTTTTATTGGGTACTTTCTATACTCAAAACTCCTATACAATACTTCTCGGTTAAGAGGAAAAGGGAAGGGGAAAGAAAAAACCTTTAACCCAAACCCAGTACACTTTACCCAAAATCCGATTCCGAATTAAAAATGCACAAAGCGAGAAGTATTGAACTCCTATATTGACACCCACCCAAATATGTCAATATAGAAGTTTATTTAATCTAAAACTTGGGACAACTCATTACTATTGCAATAAAAATATTTAAGACTAAAACTATTAAAACTTATTTATCACCCCTTTCCCATTCAGGTATGGCCCCTTTTACCCGGCGGATGGGCAAATTAGCAATTAAAGCTGTTGTTCGTTGGTTGCTTTCTAAGGAGAACTCCAAGCCCTCTGTCTCAATTTCGACATAGCGACAGACTACATCTAGGATTTCTTTCCGCATTTTTTCCAACGTTTGAGGATCTAAATCAGCGCGATCGTGAGCAATCACCAATTGCAGGCGACGTTTAACTTGAGTTCGACTGCTATCAGGGCCGCGAGAAAAAAGTTTTTCTAGAAGTTCAATCATTACGAATAGGTCTGGCGCGGAGACTAGAAAAGTAAGTTAAACAATCTTTGTCCACAACAACCTTCGTAGACGGGCGAAGATGCTGTCTTGGGATGAGTCGATCTCCAGAAATTCGACACTTTCTCCTTCTAATCTACGAGCAATGTTCTCAAAGGCTGTGGCGGCTAAAGAGGGATTTTCCGCTAACACTAAGGGTTCGCCGCGATTGGTAGATACAATAACACGCTCGTCGTCAGGGATTACCCCGATCAGGGGAATGGCGAGAAGTTCCTGAACATCTTGCACTGACATCATATCATTTGCCTGCACCATTGCGGGTCTGATGCGGTTAATTATTAAATGAACACGCTTGATACCTTGTGCTTCAAGTAACCCCACTACCCGGTCGGCATCACGAACTGAGGAAATTTCTGGCGTGCTGACAACTAGCGCTTCTTTGGCCGGGCCGATCGCATTTTTAAACCCATTTTCAATACCGGCGGGGCTATCAATGATCACGTACTGATACTTTTGCGCTAGGGCATTGACCAGTAACTTCATCTGTTCCGGTGTGACTGCATCTTTGGAGCGATTTTGGGCTGCCGGTAGGAGTACAAGATTGGGTTGGCGTTTATCTTTCACCAAGGCTTGTTCTAAGCGACACTCTCTGGCCAAGACTTCCACCGCAGTATAGACGATGCGGTTCTCCAGCCCTAGCAGCAAATCCAAATTTCTCAGACCAAAATCCGCATCAACCAAGGCAACTTGACGACCCATTTTGGCTAAAGCCATGCCCAGATTTGCTGAAACTGTGGTTTTACCCACTCCTCCTTTACCGGAGGTAATCACTATAATGCGAGTCATGATAGAAATGCGGTCAATGAGGGTTCAGGAAATATAAAACCGTAAATTGCAGTATAAAGTATGAAGTATCGTATCAAGTATGAAGAAATATCTGGTCTCCCTGATTAGGGCGAGGATGAATATTTTTTTATTGTGATGTCTTATGACAAGCCACTCCGCGTCTTTGCTCAGTCGTGTTAAATACACTTTGCTAGGGGAAAGGCATTAGAGTAGTGTATTCCATCTACATGAAAACCGCTATATTTCATCCTTCATATTCTTCATCTTTTAAGTAAATATTCAGGGCTACTGATTGCTTTTAGTAAATTGGTTTCTAGAAAAATCACTAGCCCTAGCGATGCGAATCCCTTGGGGCATAATATGTGCCACTTCTGGAGAAAATTGCGTCGGTAATTTTTCTGGTGCCCTAGCGACAGCATCTGCGATCCGCAATTGGGTAGGTTCCATTTGCAAAGCCATTATCAGACACTCACGATTGCCTCCGGCCCCAGCATGAGCAATTCCACGTAGACGACCCCAGATGATAATATCTCCATCTGCAATTACAATACCACCTGGGTTTACATCTCCCAAGATAATTACTGTACCAGGATGACGAATTTCTACTCCAGAGCGGACTGTTGTTTCTAAATAAAGGGCATCTGCCTGGGGTGTAGCTGTAGCTTCTGACCCTGTATTCAGGGAAGTTACAGGCTGCAATTGTTCTACAGAATACCCAGATGTTACGGCTGCGATCGCAGTTTGTCGGCGACTCGTTGAGACAGAAATTAGCCGCAGTTGCACTTCACTTAAAGCCTCGGCGAGTTCTTGGAGTTGTCTGGCATCTACTAAGCGGTCTTGTGCCATTAGATGTACAGGTGTATTAGATACACGGAAGCGATCGCCTGCATTCAAACGTTGCCTGATTTGTTGCCAAATATCAGACCAACTGAGTTCTGAGGCAGATACTTGAGATTCTGGGGGCAAAATTAATAACAGTCGTCCCTCCTTACTTCTTAACTGGACTTGAGTATTATCATTTACGCGATACCCAGATATTGCTGACTCATTGGGATTTGAATCAGTCAAGATAAAATCTGATGCGACATCAGTCTTAGACTCTACATCTGAGTTAGCAGGATTTGGCTCTACATCTGAGTTAGCAGGATTAGACTCTAAGTCTGGGTTAGCAGGATTAGACTCTACATCCCCAACGACAGTATTTGATTTTAAATAAAGGAGGACGGATCTTAACTCCGCATCAGGGGGGATAGGATCTGACTCTACATCAGAAATAGTAGGATTTACCTCTACCTCCGAAAGGATAGAGTTTGATTCTGCATTAGGAAGTGCAGAATTTGACTTGAGATTGGGAATTGCAGAATCAGAAGTCATGCAGTACTAGCCAAAAGACAAGGGACACTCCGAATCATTACCAATATTAGATCAGTTGGAAAATCTAACAACATGATCAGACCAGAAAGTGCGGAGCATAGATTACTCCCTTTCCGCCATAAGATTACTTGTATCTTCACTTTGCGTTCATTGCCATACCCTGTGGGTACTTCCTTAGCCGCATCTACGTAAAAAATTATCTTCTAGCAGAAAGGCAGTAGTTCGGAATTATCATCATCTTCACTCAACACTCAAGATTGTTTAGTCAACCTCTGATAAATTGTCCCCAAGGCATCAGCATCACCAACGTTACCTGGAAACAGCACTACAGGCAAATCAGGAAACTGGGGATGATCGGATGGGGTTAACACCATTGAACAACCAGCTAAAATTTGACCGAGTAAACGGGCTGAAGTTAAGGTTAGTCCAGTACTCAAGACATCGTTTGAGGTAATGCCACCCTTGCTGATTAAGAATCCTATATCAGATGGTAAACCCCGCACAATATCCATCAATAAACTTGAAACTTTTGCCCCAAACTCTAATCGGGTGTTGACATCTTTAAAACTCAGTTCCTGACGGCTAGTATAAACTACTGGTGTTTTACCCGCTTCATGTGCCGCCTGTGTACTTTCTTTGATTTCAGTTAGCAGAACCGCAGATTGATTTGCATCATCAAGTAATCGTGCGACATTTACTTCAATTCCCACGGTTCCTTCTACTTGCAATAGCGCCTCTAACTGCTGGGTAGTCTTTTTCACATGGGAACCAACAATTACCGCACCTGGTTTGCCTTGGCGCACGTATTGCGCCATGTTTTCGGCAGCAATGGGTTGGGGTGGTAAAGCGGCTAAAGCCGTTAAAATACTTGCGCCACTACGAAACAGAAAACGTTTCCCTTGACTTGCTGCTGCTAATATATCTACTGCAAAGCGGTTGAGATCATCTTGAGTTTCACCATCGACAACAGCGCACTGATTACCACTCAGTTGTAACAAGCGTTCTAAACTACCAGCGCGAATATCAGCTAAGAGAAACCTTTCTACAGCTTCAGCACTAATTCGTCCTTGAGTCTTTTCTTCAACATACTTGGGCAGGTAACTGTGATGGTAGCTGAAGACTGAATCACGGGCAAATTCGGTTTCATGGACTGGGGTGGGGACACCAGCAATCATCAAGTAATGCACGCTGTCGCGGGTGATGCGTCCACCCTCAAAAAATGCTGGGACAAGAAAATGAGCATCAAAAGGGCCGAGTTCTTGTGCGATCGCATCAGTTTCGATGGGATAATGCCCCCGCAAAGTAGAATCAGAACGGCTGACAATCAAAAAATCGTCAATTCCTTCAGCATTCAAAGCGATTTTCAGATTTTGGCAAACTTCTTTAGTGACAGATGTAGCTGACTCTGGCGTTAGCGATCTAGTGTTAGTCAGGACAAAAAAAATCGGCGAAGCGTCCTGTAACCCACTGCGTAAAGTGTCCACATCCCAGTGCATTAGCAGCAAGCAGCTGTGGACTGTTTGAGAACCTGTAGGGTCATCATCCAGGACAATTATTTTTGGTTTGTTGCTCATTTAGGTCAACGGGGCGATTGTTTTGTGGGAAAGTATTGGGCGACTAGAAGTCGCTACTACACAAGCAAAGTCCACCTCCGTGGACTAATGCAAAATCAATGGTTTTATAACCTGCGGAGGCAGGTTTTGTCTGTGTAGCCGCGACTTTTAGTCGCCCAAGGTTGACAAACATCCACTTAGCCTTTGTGCAATTTTCTGATTTCTGCTTGCACATCGATCGCAATTTGCAATGATTGATTGAGTAGTTGAGCATATTCGCCTGCTTGACTACTAACTTGTAAAGCTTGCAGACTGGCTAAATTATTCACAAATAACTCTTGGTTATTAGCAAGCAATTTTTTATTATCTCGCAAAATTCGTTCCGTTTTCAGAGCGCGAACTAAATCTTCTCTAATTAGTTGCAGGGCGGCGGTGACTTTATCTCGGTCATGGATACTGCTTTCTACGTTTCCTGATGCTGCCAATTGGTCATTAATATCGATGGCAGCAACCAGGTCATGATATTTATCAACTTCGTCTAAAAGTATTGTCAGTCCTTCAGGACAGGTTAATTGTCGCCATAGCCATCGCCCCACTAATATCGGCATTGGCACTAAAATTAGTAAAAGAATTCCTAGTCGAATAGAAGAACCAATAGTTGGCAGAATAATAAACGCATAAACAAAGCCCACAATTATGGGCGTTAGCGCCAGCGTCACCAGCATTTCATTGATAAAAAACCCTAATCGCTTTTTGCCATCTCGCAGAACAGAAGGTCTAAAAACGTCTTCTGGATCGAATCCAGTCAAACGTCTTAGTTCCCCCTTACTAATTTCCAAGCCTATTAAGTCCGGCTGCACGGCTGCATACTCCTATGGAAACCCAAGTTGCGTATTCATTTTAATCGGGTTTACCGTGATGATTGTGGTTATATTCGGGAAACCAGTTTTCATCTAAGATTTGTTCTAAAGAGCCAATGGGCATAGAGGAGAATATGTCAAGTGGGAGTTGAGAGCGATCGCTTGCTTCTGTTCTTGCGTCTTGATAACATTCATCAAATATTTCTAAGATGTAAGGTTTTAAGCTAGGACTATCTTTTAGAGCTTTTTTAATGTCTCTACGAAAAGTCCTGATTTCCCCTTTCCAATTTCCTAGATTACGTTCTCGCTCTTCATTCCAACACTTGAGTTTTAGTAGATGTTGAAGAAGCTTAATTAATAAACTTTCAATTGCTCGCTTCTCCCTTCTACTCATAGTTTCTAATTCTTCTAACAAATTATCTAAATCAACAGCAGAAAACTGTCCAGCGCGAAGTTGGTTTATAGTTGTCCTCAGCCAGAGGTAATAATCTTCGTCGTATAAGGTTTGAGTTGCTGATTGGATTATTGGTTTTACCATAGACTAGCCCAACTCCTACTATTTTTTTAATTTAGCCAGATCGACTGAGGGTAAACGCCAACTCAGTATGACTTGTACTTGTCCATCAGGCAAAGCTGACATTTCCCATGCACCATCTGGTGGAATTTCAGAGGCGTAGGCATAGCCCACCGCAGTCCATCTTACTGCCATAGCCACTCTTTGGGCGTTCACAGGTCGTATGGTTGATGATTGAGCCGTATTCTTGGGCTGCTAACGCTACATACTCAGTATCCATCATGCTGAGGTTATGAATTTCAGTTAGGTTGCAATAGCGGAAATATTCCTTAAGTCTAAACTAAAGCTTACTGAAAGAATGAGGTTTTAATTTAGCAATTCATTGAGAATATACGAGTTCTCATTCATTAACCTCCAAATTTTCAGCCCTATAAATCTCTAATTAACAAGGAGAAATAAAATGGCTAGAACTAAAGCTAATAAAGATAAAGCAACAGACATTTTGGCATTAATTGAAGCAGAGCATCGTCAAGTGGAGAAGCTTTTTGCAGAAGCAGAGAAATCTAAGGGTGCAAAATTAGTTGAGCAATTCAATCAAATCTATGTAGCGGTCATCTTACATGCAAGAACTGAAGAATTAGTTTTCTACCCAGCTTTGCGAGAATACGAAGAAACTGAACAATATGTTGAAGAAGCTGAAGAAGAACACGAAGAAGTTTCAGTGATTTTAGAAGAGATTAAGGCACTTAAACCTAGCGATCCTGAGTTTAAAGAAAAAATGCTCGAATTGAAGGAGACATTTGAGCATCATGTAGAAGAAGAAGAAAGCGAAATTTTTAATGCTGTGCGCGAATGTATGAGTGATAAGGAGTTAACTGAATTGGGTCAAGAGTTTCAGGAAACTAAAGATAAGTTGGTGTCAAATGTAGAAGCTGCATTAGCAATGTAGGAACGTATTTTTTTCTCAGTCTTTGTATAAACAATTAGCCCTAATTCAAAGGTAATTGGTGCATTAAACAAAATATTCCTTTATTCAGATAGGAGAAAAATGACTGCTACAAATAGTAAGCGCAAAATTCGTTACGCGGTTGTTGGTTTAGGTTGGTTTGCTCAAGAAGCCGCCTTACCTTCCTTTGTCCACGCCAAAAAATCAGAATTAGTGGCACTGGTTTCAGATGACCCCATTAAAAGCGAAGAACTGAGCAAAAAGTATGGAATAGAGCATACTTACTCCTATGAGGAGTATGAGGACTGTTTGGCAAGCGGCGAGATTGATGCAGTTTATATTGCGTTGCCCAATCACTTGCATTGTGACTACACTGTGCGGGCTGCTAATCAGGCAATTCATGTGTTGTGTGAAAAGCCAATGGCAGTGACAGAAGAAGAGTGTGAGGCAATGATTAAAGCTGCCAATGATAATAATGTCAAGCTGATGATTGCCTATCGCTTACATTTAGAAGAAGCCAATTTACAAGCAGTCGAAATTATCCGCTCGAAGCAAATTGGTGAACCACGTATTTTCAACTCGGTTTTTAGTCAACAAGTAGAAGAAGGCAATATTCGTTTACGAGATGTAACTGGTGGTGGCACGCTTTATGATATAGGCATTTACTGCATTAATGCTGTACGTTATCTATTTCAAGATGAACCAATTGAAGTATTTGCTGTAGCTGCCAATAAGGGAGAACAACGTTTCAGCGAAGTGGAAGAAATGACTAGTGTCACTTTGCGTTTTCCTAACGAGCGATTGGCAACATTTACCTGTAGTTTTGGAGGGGCAAATGTTTCAACCTATCAGGTTGTAGGTACTAAAGGAGATTTACGAGTAGAACCTGCCTATCCTTGGCAGGGGGAAATCAAGCATTATTTGACAATTAATGGTGAAACTCAAGAGCGTACCTTTGAGGATCATGACCAACTAGCAGCTGAATTTACCTACTTCTCTGATTGTATTCTGCAAGATAAAGACCCGGAACCATCTGGGACGGAAGGGCTGATTGATGTTTCGATCATTCAAGCACTTTATCAGTCAATTGAGATGGGTAAACCTGTGCAGATACAAACTAGCCATCGCCATCAACGTCCCACATCGACTCAAGCTATTGAACTTCCTCCTGCTGAGAAGAAGCCAGATTTAATTCACGCTGCTTCCCCTTCTGGTGAGTCGTAAATAATAACAGATATATTGTTAGGAGCGTAAAGCTAGCTGTACGCTCCTAACGGTGTATCTTGAATTAAAGTTATATTGCAGCGATCGCCATGTAATTATAGGGGCACAATATAATCTTGCACCCCTACACATCTGGTCTATTCAATTTAAAACTTTGTATCTTCCTAAATGTTAAGGATAAAGACCTCTATCAGTCAGGGCCTGGGCAACTCTACCCACCCCTAAAGTGTAAGCTGCTAATCTTAAAGAAATTTGCCGCTTATTAGATTGCTGAATCACCTTGCGATAGGCTTGCACCATCAAATGCTCCATTTCGCGGTTAACTCGCTCCTCATCCCAAAATACGTAAGAAAGACCCTGCACCCATTCCAAATAACTGACTACCACACCACCAGCATTCGCCAATATATCTGGTAGTACTGTTACACCCCGCGCTTCTAAGGCCAAGTTAGCCTCAAGAGTAACCGGCCCGTTAGCTGCTTCTGCGACAATTTGCGCTTGCACCTGATTCACATTTTCTTCAGTGATCTGGTTTTCTAAAGCTGCTGGTATTAAGACATCGCAGGGTAAAGTCAATAAATCTGCATTGCTAATTGGTACAGATTGGGGGAAACCTACAATACTCTTGCGATTTTCAGCAGCGTAGATTTTCAACGCGGGAATATCAAGACCAGCTTCGGAAAATATTCCTCCAGCACCTGTTGAAACAGCGATAATTTTCGCGCCTGCTTGATGGAGTAATTCAGCTGCGGCACCACCGACATTACCAAAACCTTGAATAGCTACTCGCACTCCTACTAAGGATTTACCTTGATCTGCTAGCGCCTCACGCACAATAATCATTGTGCCACGTCCAGTTGCCATTTCTCGCCCTAGAGAACCACCAATGGAAAGCGGTTTACCAGTCACAACGCCTGGTACAGCATTACCGACATTCACAGAGTAAGTATCCATCATCCAAGCCATTTCACGAGCAGAAGTGCCCATGTCTGGCGCAGGAATATCTACGGAAGGCCCAATATCTTTAATTAACTCACTGATATAACGGCGGCTAATTCGCTCTAATTCGCCAACACTGTAACGTTTTGGATCTATGGCAATGCCACCCTTACCACCACCATAAGGAATACCTAACAATGCACATTTCCAGGTCATCAGCATTGCCAAAGCCGATACTTCGCGCAATGTCACTGCCGGATGATAACGAATTCCGCCCTTGTAGGGACCTAAGACATCGCAGTGCTGTACCCGGTGTCCAGCAAGAACCTGTATTTCCCCGTCATCTAGTTTCACGGGAATGGAAACTGTGACAACCTTACGCGGATGGCTGAGGATTTCCAGCAAACCCTGATTTAAATTTAGTTCTTTAGCTGCCGCTTCTAAGTAGCTACAGGCTTGGTCAAATGGGCATATATGCGCTGGAGAAGCGGGTTCTAGCGGTAGTAGTGATTTTGAAATCATAAAATTTTCTCCTAATCACGGTATCTTTACGAACCGGATATCATTCTGTAACTAGCTTATCCTTTTTTTGAGAAAAATAGGAATTTTGTAGTTTTTGTTACAGTTTTATATTTTATATTGTGCTGTAGGTACAAAGTACTATGGGGACTTAGCTAACGCGATCACGACATTCTGTCCACCAAAGCCAAAACTCAAACATAAAACCTGCCTAATTCTACTTAGACGTGCTGCTGTAACGATTTCTAAATCAAACTCTGGCTGCTGCAAGCCTACACAAGGCGGTAATATTTGATGCTTTAATGCCATGAGAGAAAAAGCTACGCCTAATGCTCCTGATGCTCCTAATGTATGACCTGTGCTTCCTTTGGTCGAACTAACTGCCACGCCTTGGGGAAACAAACGCTGGATTACCATACTCTCCATCTGGTCATTTAGCTGGGTTGCTGTACCATGAGCGTGAATGTAATCAATATCGCTTGGTGATAGACAACTGCGTTCTAGACATTGTTTGATAGCTGCGATCGCACTTTTCCCTTCAGGTTCCGGTGAATTACTATGATATGCGTCGTTAGTTAAGCCGAAACCGAGAATTTCACCATACACTTTTGCTTGACGCTGTTTTGCCAACTCTGCGGATTCTAAGACAAACACAGCCGCACCTTCGCCCAAAACTAACCCTTCTCGCTGCAAATCGAAGGGATAAGCCCCAGTTTTTGCCAAAGCACCCATCTGCTGAAACCCAGCTAAAGTTAGGGGTGTAATTGGTGCTTCCACTGCGCCTGCGATCGCCTGTTGGCATTGCCCAGTTTGTATAAGTAAGGCTGCTTGGGCGATAGACCAAATTCCAGTTGCACAAGCTGCCATCGGTGCCAAAACCATACCTGTTGCACCGATTTGTCTTGCAGCTGCGATCGCATTGATATGAGGTAATATCTCTAACCAATTTCCAAAATCAGAAACGGGCAAATTTTCCGCATCTTTATACATTTGCCGCACCAACATCTCCCAAGATGCTTGATAAGAGCGGCTCGATCCAATGACGACAGCACAATCAGCTAAAGGTGCAACTAACCCAGCATCTCGCAAAGCAGAAGTAACAACCATTTGAGTTAACATTGCCAACTCAGATGGTTGTTGAGCAATTAAACCTAGAGGAAGTGGTTTTATTTCTGGAAATGGCTGATGTAACCTAATTCCAGATTTACCTGCTAGCAAATTTTGCCAGCTATCCTCTAAACTTCCACCCAAGGCGGAAACTAGACCAATACCAGTGACAAGAACTTTCACTAAATTTAGGAGTTAGGAGTTAAAAGTTAGGAGTTAGTAATTATTCTCCCCTGCTCTCTTCCTCTTACTGTCCTGGTGTTTTCAGATTTTCAGCCCCTTGGGTGACTTTAGCAGAGTCAATGCGATCGCCTTGCTGAATTTTGTTCACTACATCCAAGCCTTGAGTGACATTGCCAAACACGGCGTAGTTACCATCCAAGAAGGCTAGATCCGCCAAAGCAAAGTAAAACTGAGCTGAAGCCGAATCTGGTGCTTGCGATCGCGCCATCGCTACTGCACCCTGTTTATGGGGCAATACGACGGGTTGAGCAGTAGCATCAAATGGTTTGTTGTAAAGCGGAGTATCCGAACCTTTCGGCTTAACTTCTAAAGGTATATAGCGAGCATTTCCCGTTTTTGGGTCAATATAGCTACCGGTTCCCAGCTGATCTGCTGGAACTTTCGGGTCTTTGCTTTGGGGATCGCCCCCTTGAACTACAAACGGTTGGGGTTCGCGTACAACTCGATGGAAAGCTAAACCATCGTAAACACCCTTTTGAACTAAATCTACGAAGTTACCAGCTGTAATGGGGGCATCAGTGCCGTCTACTTCGATAGTAATGGGCGAACCTTTAACCGTTATTACCACAGTAGCCTTGCCTTCAAGACGTGGTAAACCAGTGGTTCCAGGAATATTCTCACTACTAGTTTGAGATACAGATGTTGCTTCAGTAGTCGTCTGGGTAGTCGAGGTAGCTGTCGAGGTTGGAGAAGAGGTATTAGAAGCTACCTGCTGTGTTGAACATCCTCCAAGCATCACAGCACTGATAAGCACAAAAGAAAGCAAAAATTGTGAAATTTTTAACCGCATTGCCAGTTACTGATTTAACCAGAGTATCTTATCGTTTCAAGAGGGAATGGGGAATGGGGAATGGGGAATGGGGAAAAGTTACAGTAAGTC
>NZ_JAAGOG010000154.1:0-20331 GCF_010747425.1 Nostoc sp. UIC 10630 | reverse complement strand
GCTATACATTGTGCTGCTCACGTCAAAGCAATTCTTGGGTTTACTATTCCCCTAGACTGTAAACCTATTTGGTTGCTGGCGACTTTACTAGAGCAGCTGGGGCTAAAGCTGACTTTCCGTAAACTTGGTAAACGGGGTCAACAGGTGAAACTTTTCTCTTTATCTAAAGAGGAATTAGAATTTGCAATGCATGTGATTGCTCATCGCGTGGAAAAGCGTAATCAAAAAGAAAATCGAACCTCTTATGCTGCTCAAACCCCTGCTGCGTATAGTGTAAGCCCCATTCAGCAGGGCGTATCCATCCCCCCCCTTGATGCTATAGGGAACTCCCATTGCCAAGGGGAGGATACTACCGAATTTGAGTCGCCTCCGACAGATCGCATTACGCTACTCCATTGTGTGGAAATGCTACGCTCTGGTATTTCTCGTGGAGTGGACGCAATTAAAGGCATTCTCAAGCGATGGGTTGAGGATTTGCGCTGGGAGACAGTACTGGAACTTGAGGCGATCGCCGCAAGTGAACTGCGACTTGTCGAGGATCAAGTCCCGGAATTTTATGCCTTGCTCTCTGAAGAGGTGTTGCCAATGGAGGGATAATTTCATGAACTAATTTCTGAAGAAAGCGCAAGCAGAAAAATATTGCCACGAGGTCAGCAGTACTAAACTTCATGCCGTGTCCGTGCTGGTAATAAAGAAATATATACACAAGTCTGGGGCAAAAATCAACAGAAAATCCCTCCCTTATAGACTGGGAGGGCGGCAATAGAGGTATCCTCTGACCAACGGTAAATGTATGCTTTCACGGCTGAAGATCCGAAAACTAATGTTATCGGATCTATCTAGGAACGGTCGCTTTGGGTCATATTGAGGCAGTTTTTGTATAGGGGAGGGGAGTTATTTTCTTTACATAGGTAGACGTATTAACACGTTGCTACGGTTAACTCAAGAATTTAGGCGTGAATTCACGTTTAGGAAATTTTAGTAAATGTTGCTCCCCTGGAATCGATAATTAAAAAAGGGACACACCATTCGGAACAATCTTTTTTTGTGTAAGAGGCTGATTGGATTTTATGTAGGAACCTCAGAACTCTCGATGCTAACACCAGGGGCAGAAAACTCGGTGCAGAGGATGGCAGATGTTACCAACACTGCCCAAATAGTGGAGCTGTGGAAGAGTAGCAAGCGCTCGCCGGAAACCCGGCGTTGCTATGAGACAGATATCCGTTATTTCATTGCCTTTGTGCTAGGTATAAGCCCAAAACTTGTACAGTTGAATGATTTAGACTTGCGAACAGTAACAATGAACGACGTTCTAGCGTTCGCTGATTATCTGGAAACCAAGGAATATGAGGTGTCCACCCGTGCCAGAAAACTTGCAGCGATCAAAAGTCTGCTGCGGTTCGCTCTGAAAGTAGAATGGACAAAATTTAATGTCGCCGCCGAAGTGCCGTTACCCGAACCCAAGGATAAATTAGCCGAACGCCTTCTTTCTGAGTTAGAGGTGATGACAATGATTGCCCTGACCCCAAAGGGTCGCGATCGGCTAGTAATCCAACTGCTTTATTATACTGGTGCTAGGGTGAGTGAGATTGCTGTTTTAACCTGGCGCTCGGTACAACCAGGGCGCGATGGCAACGGACAAGTTACACTCTACGGCAAGGGGCAGAAAACCAGAACCGTGGTAATCCCCAAAAGCATTTATCAGGAATTGCTGAGACAAAGAACCAATAATAGTCCCGACGCACCAGTGTTTGGTAGCCGCCAGGGTGGTGCTGTAGGTGAGCGGCGAATCCGTAAGATTGTTGCAGAATCTGGAAAAAGGGCAGGGATTTCTGGGAATGTGTCGCCACACTGGCTGAGGCACTCTCATGCAACACATAGTTTAGACCGGGGCGCACCTGTGCAACTGCTGCAAGCAACCTTGGGACATTCATCGCTGAACCAAACTAGCCGTTACACTCATGCTCGTCCCAATGATAGCACCGGGCTTTATTTACCAAAGTAAAGTTGTTGGTGTTCGGTAAGCTCAGTTTTAATGCGATCGCTTCATCTTCATGCAAGCCAATTTTCCCGATTTGGGTGGTAAGGCACTTACCCGCTCATAAAGATACGAAAGTATGATCGAGATCCACGCCACACAACAAGCAATTAAGAACACGGCTGGTATTTTTTTTTGTGGTTCCCCCTAAAAATACACCTTTAAAAGAAAAACCTAAAAATCGATGAAAAAAATAAACTAAAAATGACTTTATAGTTAAGAAGTAATGCAACAGGTTAAAGAGCATACTCCTAACAGTTAATTACACAAATATTACAGGTGTAGGTTGGGGTCAAAGAAAACGGGCAAAGGAGCTTATTTTAAGAAACTTGTACAAAATTCTTTCCTGCATCTGTTGTTTTCATGCCAAATCAAGCTTATCAGAATAGCCCGCTTTTTAATCGCTATCACGCCATGAAACTATAGAGTCATTTTTAGTTTATTTTTTGAGAGTGGTTTGATTGCTCTATAAAAAATTCTTCAAGAAACGGGTAAAACTTGCGTGCCAAAAACTCAAACTTTTCTCCGATGCGTTTGGACACTAATTATTTAAAACTGACAATTAATTCTTTAATGGACACCAGGGCTTAAAAGCAGGGGCAACTTTTAGAGACGCTATGCGTAGCAAGATCCCCGTAGGGGTACAGACTGACTGTACTGGATGCAATTATTGCTTTCTTACTTAGGAATCTAACTAGGTACTTAGCACTGTTTCGATGAGCAAAAATTAGATAAAGCAATCCTGCAAGTGTTTAAGCCTGAGATAATTTTTGATCGCCAATGGTAGCCGTTGGCAGTAGCATCTCTTTACAAAAACCATCGCTTGAAGAATGCGCTGACACATTTAGCGATGATAGCATCAAGGTAATTCATCATGATGAATTACACGATTTAATAAGCGTGGAGAGTCCCAGTTTACCTAGATGATACGTGAACATGAGCAATACAGGGCGGAAAAAAAAGCTGGCATCTTTCAACTGTGACCAAAGGAAGTGGGAGCAGTTTATCGCCTGTTGCAACTCGAAAGGCACAACAGCAACAGCCACGCTGCTAGAATTTATCGATCTCTACTTAGGCGATTCCCAAGATAAGGTTGATACAACAGGTGGTAACGATTTAGACGAACGCCTAGACTCAAAGATTAAGGCAAGTGTAGAGAAGTACTTAGTGGAAAGTAATAAAAATCACAGTAGTCCGACTAATGAAATGATAAGAGCTATTTGCGAAAGACTTGATAAGCTCGATTCAGAGTTTTCAAATGAATCTAATAGCAATCAAACTACAGCAATTGATAATCTCGCCAATTTAGAACAAAAAGTGGAGAAGATGTATGCCCGAATGACACAGTTGGCTGAGGCGATCATTAAAATTCAAGACTATCTCAACAACCAACAAAAGCGGGGACAGAAATCGCACTACAATAATTCATCCTATTCTGGGCAAAGTCCGCGAATGCAACCGTTAACTGAAGAAGGTTTGGCTTCAAGACTTGGTGTAAGTGAGGAAACTGTACGCAAGGAGCGAATTAATCTTCCCCCACCGCTTTTTGTAGCATGGTGTAAGAACAAGGATAGAGCAGGGTTGGGATGGGAATTTAACCAAAATACGGGATTATATCAGCCAGCAAGTTAGTATTTTGATTAATTTCAACTTATCACGGCGAATGTGCGCTCTGCTGTTGCCAATTTGAATTTTTTAAAATGTGATTATTTCACAACCTTCAAGCAATTCGTCATAAACAGTTAGTTGTTGTGTTTTTAAGTGATTTGGTAGTGAATCATCATCAAAGGTCAAAGTAACAATACAAGTATTTTTGAGACTAAGAGATGATTTGCTGATATCGGTTATTGCCGCACTCATGCCGCTTCGAGTACCGATCAGATACTTCACCGATTGCCCGATCTTTAACTGTGCTGCTGGAATAGCCATAGATTTTAAAAGTGTACTTCAAGAGTAGTCTGGTTGGATGCGACCGTTGTTCTCATTTTGGGCATGGGTTTTATTATTGGAGCAGAACTGCGTCAATTGCTGAATCAATCAACTCAATTGCGGTAGTTTCATAGTGATAAGTATTAAAGCGAAACTTCCCG
Organism: Nostoc sp. UIC 10630; assembly: GCF_010747425.1. Taxonomy (NCBI): domain Bacteria; kingdom Bacillati; phylum Cyanobacteriota; class Cyanophyceae; order Nostocales; family Nostocaceae; genus Nostoc; species Nostoc sp. UIC 10630. The sequence continues at coordinate 16,203 of NZ_JAAGOG010000154.1, read as the reverse complement.
ACAAGTTCGGGCTGTTTTGACGGACGATAACCATATTTGGATTCATACATTTGTAGTGCGAGACTACCAATAGTAGTCATCTGTCCAGGTGTTGCAGTTAGTTGGCGTTGTTGTAGCCTAGAAGCGACAGTAACAGTAGGGGAAGATGTAGTCGTACAAGCAGTTTTTCTGGTGTTGCTCAAACTCTGCCAGATTTCACTAAGTTGCTCAACAGGTGAAATGAGGAGATTAGTTAGTCCAGTAAAACGCTGGGCGGGTTTATCAGTAGCGACAGCAGTTTTCAATGCTTCATGCTGTCCAACTGCGATGAATGTACCCATTGCGCGAGTCATAGTCGTGTAGAGCAGCTGACGGGTTAACATCCGGCAATTAGCCCTGACCAATGGGAAAATCACATAAGGAAATTGGCTACCTTGACTCTTGTGACAAGTTATACAAAACGAGTGCATAATTTGCTCGAAGTCTCCAGGATAATAATTAACAACTGCGCCGCCCTCCCAAGAGATCGTAACCAAAAATTTTTCCGGTTCCACAGCAATAACCTGACCGATCTCGCCATTCATTACAGGCGGGACGGTTTCATAACGGTTTTTCAGCTGGATTACGCGATCGCCGACTCGGTAGATAACTGACCCAGAGACAACTTGTGGTTGATTTTCTTGTTTGGGATTAAAGATGGGGGCAAGAAGCAGATTGAGATTGTGAACTCCACAGTCTCCTTGTTTTTGGGGCGCTAAGATTATTAATTGTTGATTTAAATCAACACCTGACTGGCCAATAGCTTTAACCAACTCAACGATGGCTTGGGAGGTCGCTTGGGGCGAATCTTTTTGAATCATTGCACAGTCACCGACATCCATCCAATCAGAAACTTGATTAAAATTGTGCAGTGTGGGGACTATGCCAGAATTGACATCATTAGCGGCATAAATAATCGGGCTTTCGTGCCGTTGACGATAAATCGTCTGTAAGAAAGTTGTTGGCACGAGTTCAGAAACAATTAAATCTCGCAAGACCATTCCTGCGCCAATACTGGGCAATTGATCAAAGTCCCCTACTAGTACAATTCTGGTTTTTTTGTCCAAGGCTTTGAGTAGCGAATTGAACAGAAATATATCAACCATTGAAAATTCATCAACGATTAGACAATCAAGATTTAGAGGATTATCCTCGTTATGAAGAAAAACCGCATTGTTTCCCTGCCATTGCAATAAACGGTGAATAGTAGTTGCTCCAATGCCTGTAGCATCTTTCATGCGGTTAGCAGCTTTCCCTGTTGGAGCGGCAAGTGCAATCGCTTTATCAGTATGCATGAACCATTCAACCAAGGTTTTCAGTACATAAGTTTTCCCTCGACCAGGGCCACCAGTGATAATGCTAATTGGATGTTTGGCTGCCATCATCAAGGCACTAATTTGTTCATCACTTAAACGTGAAAGTTGGCGATAGTCAGTAGTTTGGAATTGGGCTAACCAGTGTTCTAAATGTTCAGTGGGGTGAGTTGGTTGGTCAAGGAGAGCAAGAATCTTCAAAGTCACAGAAAGTTCAGCCCGATAAGCAGCTTTGAGATAAACACTATTACCAACATCACCCGAAACTAAAGTCCCCTTGGAGAGTAACTGTTGAATGATTGTATTTAAAAATTGAACATCGGGCGTATGCTGTGGTGAAGAAAGCAGGTCAGTGGCAATACTTACTAATTGCTCAAACGGTAAAAAACAATTCCCTTCACGCAAGCCGGATTTTAAAACATGGATTAAAGCTGAGATATAACGAGTATCACTGTATAGCGGGATACCAAGAGATATGGCTAACTCATCAGCAGTCTTAAAACCGATGCCGTCAATGTCATCAATTAATCTGTAAGGGTTGTTCTGAAGTACATTTGCAGTTTTGTGTCCGTAATAGTCACAAATTTTCAAAGCTAACTTCAATGAAGTTCCCACAGCCAAAAGTTGGGTAATCACTCCCAAGTTCGGATTCTTTTTACTCTCTGACCAAGCTTTGGTAATACCATCAATCCGATATTGAGTTAGTCCGGGAACAGTGTAAAGTTTTTCGGGGTTGTTATCTAATATCGATAAAGTCTCGCTTCCAAAACAGTTGACCAAAGTTTGAGCAGTTTTCTTGCCGATTCCACGAAATAGTCCACTTTCTAAATACGCCTCGATTTCCGGCAACATCAGAATCGGAAATTTTTCGACTTGAAGGAGCCTCGTCATGAGTCAAAGAGTAATTGAGAGATTCTGTTCTTCTATAAGGGTAGCTCTAAAGCTAACTCATTGTCCCAAATCGAAAATCCAATTGGCTTACGAACGAACTCTAAAGAATCTCCTTGGGCGATGAAAGCTGTTCATGGGCTAGAGCTGAAAATGGATGTGAAGAAATGTTTCTGTTAACGTCATCAAATTTAGCTTCAATACAAGGTTTAGTCATCTGCTAAGTTAATGGCACTCAAGCGATGGTGTACCCACCCCTATTAAGAACGTTAGCAGAGCAAATCGTAGATATCGCGGGAGCATTGCTCTCTACTCAACCCTCAAAAATATAACAATGATTGATTAAAAATCAAGAGACAGAAGTACGGATTAAAATCGTACTTCTATCTATTTATTTGTCATTGCTGTTTGTGAGATAGTGGAAGCAATTCTCAGTTCGCAGTTAAGCATGGTAGTTTTGGTAAGAATAGATCGGGGATTATGTGATCTGGGAAGTTAGTCGGGAGTACCCAAATGTTCCTTCAAAGTGTAGGGGCAATCAGGAGTTTTGATTCCAGTGGCGTAAGGTAATTTATAGGATGCCCAAAGCTGCCACCGTAAAACATCAACTCCAATAGTTGAACTACCGAATTGTACTCGAGAGTCTTTGTCTGGATTTTGTATAACATTTTTGATGATGGTATTTATCGCTTCTATCTTGAGATTATTCGGTATGCCCATTAGTAGTTTTGTAAGCCACTGTTTGATTTGTGGTGACTGTAGCCAGTCTTTGATTTGGTCATCAGTGGGAGTTAGGCGATTGACTGATAACGTGGGATTTTCGTTATCTTTATTAACTTGACTTTTGGATTGAAATAGTTGCTGAAAATTAGCATCTGTGTTGGACATAAAAATGATTGATTAAAAGAGAATATCTCTATTATAGATAAATTAGATAAATCCGATGATAGCTAATATCTTTTATCAAGATATTAAGATAAATAAATATAAGAAGATTATTTATCCTTTGACACAAAATTATAAAGATTTGACTAATTAATTATGTTATAAATATTAAATAAGTTCCTTATGCAAGTATCAAATAAATACTATGCACCCAATAGAGTTTAAGAAGAAGTGGAAATTAAGTTATCGGGAGCTTGCCCTGGTTTTGGGGTACGAAAGTGAATACACTACCCGAAACTGGAATATGCCAGGAGAACATAAACGGAATCCTCAGAATGTTGTTCGCGTAGCTTGTCGTCTTTTAGATGAAAAGTGGGAACGGGAAGGAAAAGCGCTCAATTCTTATCTTTAACCAGTTTTTTATGACCGCTAATATTTTTTAAAATGACACTCCCCCGCCACGAAAAAGGCGGGGTATTTTATGTATAGTCAGAAGTTGCAAGAAGTTCTCAGAATCATGGGGATAGGGGGGAATACTTGGCAAAATGAAGAACTAACAAGACCAGAAGTTGCGGCGATGTTAAAGCCAAAGGTTTCTGCAAGACAACTACAAGCATATTTGAATATCGCTCGGAAATACTTGCCAGAGTTCAAGAAATTCACCAACAAAAAAACAGGTGGTCTGAATGGCATGAGCAAGCTATACAAGTATCATATTGCTCCCCTTCAAGAAATTCGCTCACTAGCTAGAGAGCATACTTTAGCTGACATAGAGAATGAATTTCTTCAAAGAGGCTCGAAAAAGTAATTTTTATGTTTATAAGGAGAAATTCACTTGGCATCTAATAATTCTGTAGGAAGAACACAATCTCAAGTTCTTGCTAAGGCGCTTGCGGCGATTGGGCGCAAGTATCAGCATCACATAAACGCTGCCGGTACGGCGACAATCATTGTCATGCAGTCGATGCCCTCTTATGGGTGGGGCTTATTCGATTCGGCTCAGACAGCAATGACTTGTATGTTCGGCGGCGCTGGAGGTATTGGTGGGGGTGGTGCGGCAGCGGCAACTACGGCCATTAAAGCACTTCCGGCAGTTATAAATGCAACCATCACAGTGCTTTTGTTTGTATACTTTGTGGCTTCTGGACTCAAGGTTGCCAACGGCATTGGTGAAGGGCAGGAAGTAACGCAGATGGTTCAACAACCCGTAGGCGTGTTTTTCATAATCCTGGTGCTTTGGATTGCTCAAAGTATCTTATTTAACGGTGTTACAGCCGCTTGTTAGTGATGAGCGAGTACAATAAATCGCCCATGAAACGGGTGAATCAGTCACTTGGTCAAAATGCAACAATAGGTATTTTTACTGGCTTTCAGTTTGCAGTCGCCTTGTTTATGTTTGGCGTGGGCTTCATCATAGCGATTATGTTTGGGGCAGGAATAGTTTGGGGACTGCTGGCTGGTGTTTGGTTGAGTGCTACGGTGATAGTTTTATCTGGGAAGCGTCCTTACTTGTTCTGGTCAAGAGTGTTCCCAAGCGTTCCAGTTTTCACTCGTGGCTATGTCAGATATTCTTCGCCCCAAAACAAAAAAAGGGCGGGTTCAAAGGGGATGCCTAAACTATGGTAAAAAGTAGCATTCGTAATCAAAAAATAGTACCCTTTGAAGACTTTCTAGACCTAGCAACTTTAGTAAAATTGAAAAAGGGGAACTATCAAATTGGAGCTTACTTGTTGAGTAAAAAACAAGTAAGCGACACTAACAACACCCTGCAATTAGTATTCGGATATGAATGTACTGGCTTTCACCCACTGTTTAATTCATCAGAGAGACTAGAGGGAATTGCCAAGGCTTTTGAGAACGGTTGTAAGGAGTTCTCCGAGGGTGAGAAATTCACCTTTCGTTGGTCTTCGTTTTGCGATGAAGACAAAGTGATTGAAAGCTATCGCCAGAGGCTAGCTAGCCCTGTATCTCCTGAGAGTGAGTTTCTTGATTGGGGGCAAGTAGCCCGAATGCAGTCACTCACACGTAACCATCAGCGTAAGGATATCAAGCTCAGTATTTACACGACTTTCACTGTCCGCCCAGGAGGAACCGAAGGTGGTGACGCGGTAGATAGAGCGATAGTTAAGCTGGCAAACTTTTTACAGCGCAAATTCACCCCAACAGGAGCGACCGAACTCACTCTTCAAAACTTAATTCAAGTTCTTGAAAAAGCGATAATTGTCTCTTTGCGTCATCAACAAATACTATCTGAGATGGGCTTGTTCCCCTCGCCAAAATCAGACAAGCAATTGTGGAGTGATTTAGTTTCTAGAATGGGTGCAAAGCCGACAAAAGTGCCTCATGCCTTAGTTTATGACACTGGCGAATTAAAAGAGGAATTTAACGAAGCCGCGCCTAAACCAGAGAAATACAACGACCAGCTACACGCAACCTCAGTACTTTTAAATAACGGTATACCCTACGCGGACAGGCGCTGGGTATGTTTGCCCCATCAAAGTACTGACAAAAAGAAGTATATCGGCGTAATGACGCTTGCTCAAAAACCAGAGGTATTTGCTTCAACCTATCAGCAAGTACGCTTTTTATGGGACGTATTCTCACGCGAGGTTATTTATGATGTCGAAATAATTACAGAGATTAGCCCAGCCGATCAAAAAATGATTAGGCTTACCCAACAATTGATTACGAGGCGGTCAATAAATGCCTCCGCTAGCGCCAGTAAAAAGACTATTGACGTAGGAGCGCAAATTAATACGGAGCGGTCAGTCGATGCTCAGAAGCAGCTTTACACGGGTGATGTCCCGGAAAATGTAGCTGTCATAATCCTTGTTTATCGTAACTCTCCAGAAGAAATCGACGACGCTTGCAGGCTGATTTCAGGGTATATCAATCAGCCTGCCGAGTTGATTAGAGAAATGCAATATACATGGTCAATTTGGCTTGACACTTTGCTGTTGAGACAGCGACCACAACTGACTTTTCCTTTCAACAGACGCGCCACTTTCTTTGCTAGTGAAGTAATTGGTTTAACGCCAGTTGTGCAAACAGCGCACGGTGATAAACAAGGCTTTGAATTAGTAGCTGATGAGGGTCAATCGTCAGTCTATATCGATTTGTCAAAGCCGAAAAACATGATGGTAATCGGCACTACCGGGAGTGGGAAATCGGTAATAATTGCCTCTATTATTTATCAATGCTTGGCGTTGGGAATGTCAGTATTAATGATTGACCTGCCAAATGATGATGGTTCAGGAACTTTTGGAGACTTCACACCCTACTTTAATGGATTCTACTTTGATATTTCAAAGGAATCAAATAATCTTGTACAGCCGCTAGACCTATCAAAGATTCCTGAGTCGCAGTGGGAGGAAAGAACAAAAGCCCATCGAAACGATATTAATTTAATCGTGCTTCAATTAGTTTTAGGCTCACAAAAGTTTGATGGGTTGCTAGCCCAAACTATTGAGTCTGTGATTCCGTTGGGTACAAAAGCCTTTTATGAAGATGCCGAAATCCAAGAGCGATTTGAATTAGCGCAAAAAGCCGGGATAAACACCCCAGAGTGGGCGAATACACCGACATTGGTAGATATGGAGAAATTCTTTTCTCCTGAGTGGATTTCGTTAGGCTATCAGGATGACAACGTAGAAAAAGCGTTAAATTATATTCGCTTGCGATTACAGTATTGGCAAGCAAGTAGTATTGGTAGCGCTATCTGCAAGCCTTCAACTTTTCAAGCCGATAGCCAGTTGATTACCTTTGCCCTCACTAATCTGCAATCAGGAAAGGACGCAGAGGTATTTGGGATGTCAGCATATATCGCCGCATCCCGTCAATCTCTCTCTTCCCCCAATAGTGTATTTTTTATGGATGAGGCTAGCGTATTGCTGGGATTTTCCGCATTATCGCGGCTTGCGGGTCGTAAATGCGCTACGGCTCGAAAGCAAGGCTGCCGAGTTTTTCTGGCTGCACAAGATATCATTTCTATTGCTAAATCGGAGGCGGGAGAACAAATATTACAAAATATGCCATTGCGGTTGATTGGGCGTATTGTCCCAGGCGCGGCTAATAGTTTCTCTGAGTTGCTGGGCATCCCTAGAGAAATTATCGATAAAAACGAAAGCTTTGTCCCTAATATTCAGCAGCTATATACGTTGTGGTTGCTCGACTACAACAACAAGTATGTGCGCTGTCGCTATTATCCCTCATATCCCCTGCTGGCGTTGGTCGCTAATAGCCGAGAGGAGCAAGCCACACGAGATAAGTTCAAGAAAATTCACAGCGACAAGTTCACATGGGTGGCAGAATTTTCTAAATATTATGTCGAGTGCATTAAGCAAGGGAAGCCGTTATGAAGGTTCTATCGTTACTCATTCAAAATAAGCTATTGATGGCAATACTTGCGGGTGTTGCGTCAATAGGAAGCTTTCAGTTTTGGCAATACAACCAAGCTCAATACGCAAAATTTATTAGTGATTCAAAGATAAATTGCGGTGTCGATATAGAATTAGGCGAAGATGCCGTCAAGCGCAGTCCTAGTCTAAGAGCATTGAAGTATCAGAATAAGCGATTGAGTGGATTAGAGCAACCGGGGATTAACTCTGAATCCGCCAGCCCAGGTGCTTATGTTATGCTTCTTCGCTCCCCTGCTTCTACCCTTCCGCCTAATGCTTTGCCCTTTGACGATCCTTTCTTTACCAGTTTGTTGAATAAAGAAGAGTCGCCTAAAACATTAATAGTTCGAGCTGCTTCTTTTGATTTAGCAAAAAAACAAGCGACCGTAAAATCTGACTGTACTAAAAAACCTTTCGTAGTAGCCCTGGAGGACTTGTATCTTGAATACCAACCGATTGATCGTGATCTCAGGCGTAGTGATTTTGACATCCTTTTCTAGCCTCCCTGCCACCGCTCAAACTAATCAGAACCAATCTTTCTTAACTCAATTTCAACAAATTTATAGCAGTTTGCAGACTTACATTAGTAATTATCAGAAAGAATTTACTAGGTCTTTAGGCAAACTTGAGGCTGAATTAAATCAGGCAATTGAATCTAGTATTGGGGATTTAGGTATTCCCGATCCCCTGAAAGCTGGTAAGAATATTGAGAAAGTTATTCAGAAACAAGAAGGCAATTTACTGACATTAGATCCGCGCATTCAAGCTGAAAACGCTGTCAAGGATTGGAATCAGCAATATACACTCGGTCAGTCAGAATCAGTACTTGGCGTTGAAGGACAGAGAGTCCAGTCACAGGAGGCAGGAATAACTAATGATGCTACCTCCCAATCAAGCGAAAATGCTAATGCCGCGCAGGATGATGTCATTACCCAAGACATTCTTAAAAAGGTCGCTATTCAAAACTTGCAAAATGCTGTAATTGCTAAATCAATTCACTCAGAATCCCAGAAACAATCCCGTTCCTTGGCTGTTACAAATATCAATCTTGCTGATATTTCTAGTCGCATGGATGAGCAAGCGGCGGCAAAGGATCAGGAATCTAGCGCCGCTACTCGTCAAATCATCCAATCTGCCGCCGCTAACGATTCATTTTGGAAAAATCAATAATCAAGTCAAATCAATTCAAAATTAATTTTCTTACTCATTTTGCATTTTGAATTCCAAAAAGGTCAATACAACATAACGTTACGGTAACTGAGATGATAGCGCTCTTAACTATTCTTTTTGCTCAAACTACAGGGCAGCAAGCTGGGGAAAATACGGGGACTACAAACTCAGGCGAAATAGTTGAAGGCGCTATCTCGGGCGCAGACCTAATTTATAAATCGTTTGAGAATGATTGGCTGGAATTAGCATCTGGAACAAGCCCAATTTATACGGCTGTCGTCGCTGTTTCCACCCTCGCTGCTGTTGTGATGATTGGCTTTGCATCATTCGGCTGGTACAGGAAGTATGCAGAAGAAGGATTTGGTTATGATTTCATAGCCGAGATGGTTTTGCCATTAGTAGTAATTGTAATGCTTAGTAATAATGGGTTCCTTCTCGCCAATACAACAGTCGCATTAAAAAACGTATCGACCGGACTAAACAGAAGCATTTTAAATATTACGAGAAATGGGGTAAACCTGAGAGATGCCATAAGGAATGTTAATGCTGATCAAAGCTTTGTTTTAGCCACACAATTAGCTATAGCTAATTGCGAGAAGAAAAGAGAAAAAAAGCAGGAAGGTGAAGAATTGAGCGAGAAACAAGCTTGCATCAAAGATGCTGTGGAAAATGCACGAAAAGACGCGCAAAAAGCTAGAGAAAAGACTGGCGCGGGTTCTGGAGGAGGAAGTTGGAACCCGTTAGACCTTAGTGGCGAACTAATCAATAGCGCAATTCAAGGTTTTGTTTACGTAATTCTCAGTGGACTATCAGCAGCTTTTCAATATATCGTCCAACTGTCATTCTTAATGATTGCATTCGCCGCCCCAATCTTCCTAGTTCTATCTTTATTGCCCTTCCAAAGCAAACCTATCTATGCTTGGCTTGCTGGCTGGCTAGGACTAACATTGGTTCTCATTTCCTACTCCATAACAGTAGGCATTATTGCCAGCGCAATAGTCTCCAAGCCTTCTAGCAATCCTTTATTATTGCAACTTTTACAAGCCATCTTTTCGCCATTACTCGCGGTAGCCATAGGCACTGGTGGCGGAATGGCTGTATTCTCAGCGTTTACCAGTGGGGTTAAATTCTCCGTGGGGTTACGAAGATGAAATTATTAGAGAGAAAAGAGCTAAATTTTACCCCAATTTTCTTAATAGTCAATGCTATTTTATTAACGCTCTTATTATTCATAGAAATTGTCAATTTTGCTCGGATAGCAACAATTTCTAAAACGAAAGCTTCCACCCTTGTGGAGCTACATGATGGCGAATCTATTAGAGTTCTTCCTATAGGTAGTGAGGAGCGCTCCCCCCAAGCTATTACACGTTTTGTCGGGCAGACAATGACCGGACTTTTAAGTTGGAATGCTCTACCAAAGTCAAGCGATGATTACAATCCAGACCCCACCAAACAATTAAAGTTAGACGCTGGTGTATCGACATCAAAAGCCAAGATTACTACTAGCGCATGGGCTTCAGGCTTTGCATTGTCAGAAGATTTTCGCGCACCATTCCTTGAAGAGATAAGCAATCTTACGCCGCCCGATGTCTTTAATGGGTCTACGCAATCAATCCTAAAAGTCAGCCTAATCAGTCAACCTACTCGCATTAAGGATGGGCAATGGAAAGTAGATATGGTTGCAGAGATTGTCGTTTTTCAAGGCAGTAATTTAGTTGGTAAGCCCATCTCTTTTAACAAAACTGTATTCGTCAGGGCGATTGATACGGCTGCCATTCCTAGATTTGCATCCCAGGTTCAAGAAACCGCCTCAAGGGTTCGTAAAGCGGGGCTGGAAATTTACAAAATCCAAGATTTAGATTTATGAAAAAGAACACCCAATCAGCTTTGCCAGAGGCAACTATTGAGATAGAAGAGCAAGATTTTGCCGCGATGAACGGCGCTAAAACAACAAGGGTTGACGATTCAATTCAACCCTCCGAGAACCCCGCCCCAGAAGAAATTGTTACTGCTCGAACAGTCTCGCAATCTCCACTCTTAAAAATGGGCGTTATTGCCCTGATAGTGCTTGCCTTTGTGACGATCATCGGAGCCTTGATCGGCAATTCAATGAACGCCTTGAATTTTTCCAGTAACAAGGCACAGCCGACTAAAGCTAAGGAACAAACGCCAGAAGCCGAAGTGGTGGACGAGACGGGTAAGGACAAAACAGCGCTTGCTCTGACTAGCCAAAATTATGAGCTAAAGAAGATTCGTGATCGCTTGCCAAACCCAACGCCGACCCCTAGCCCAACCTTAGCCCCAGCCCCAATCGCACCCGTTACCCCTCCGATGCAACCAGTGCAGCGTGGACAACGTTCTTACCCAGTCGCCAGTCATCTAGCGCCTAGAACCTTTCCCACAGCTAGAGTATCGCAACCTCAGCCTCGACCCCAGTCCCAGCCCAAAATTGCCCAGCCGATCAGACAATCTCCTTTGGCGTTCCCAACGGCTGCAAGCAACGCCCCCACCAAAGACCCCACTCAGCAATGGCTTCTCGCTGCAAACGCTGGCAGTTTCAGGAGTTCAGTCGATGAATCAGAAAGCGAAAAACCCATCAAGACTACTGGAATTGAAGGAGGTACGGGAGAAGCAAAGCAAGTCGCCCAGAACACTACCATTAATTACAACGCTCTTCGCGTACTTGTTGGCAGCACCGCAGAGGGTAGGCTAGAAACGCCGATTGCTTGGGGCACTGGTGACGCTGGCAACCAGAATTACTTGGTGAAACTAACAAAACCCTTAAAAGCCTCAGATGGTAGGGACGTACTAAGAGTGGGCGCTTATCTGGTTGTTCAACTAGCAGAGTCCAATGGTTCGGGTTTCGCCAAACTGCGCGGTGTTTCAGTGTTGGTCAATATAAACGGCGATACGCAAGAAAAGCAACTCCCAGAAAATGCCGTTCTGATAATGGCCAAGGATGGTGGTTTCTTAAAAGCAGAGTCTCGCAGAGGCAGTAATCTGGGCAACAATTTCATCTCTGCTATTGTTGCGGGAGTTGCCAAGGCGGCCGAAGTACAAAACCGCCCCACAACTCAAATCAGCAGCAACTCTAATGGCTTCTCTACTAGCTCCACTACCAACGAGCAAAAAGATTTATCCGCCGCTTTTGGAGAGGGTGCATTTAATAGTGTTCTCGATAATATCAAAAGTTCAAATGTCGCCCGTTCTCAACAGTTAAGCGGTAGAGAAGAAGTATTTGTGATCGATGTTGGTAAGCCAGTGCAAATATTCGTTAATCAAACAATATCGCTTTAGTCAATTCGCAATTCGCAATTCGCAATTCGCAATTAACACCCCACGGATGAATACGCTTCCTCTGAATATTGATACTACGTGTTTTATCTTTCCTGTTAAGAGTTAAGAGTTCCCTGTAAAAATGTTAAATAAACTCGCTATTGTTACAACCTTCTTAGTAGCTACTGCTTCAAGCGTGGTAGCAATGCCCATCCTAACGGTTTATGAGAATGATGCAAACTCCAAGGCTATCGAATTAAAGGTGTGGAAGGGCTACGGTTTAACTATTAATTTGATACCTACGGGAGAGACTATCAAGCAAGTTTGGATTGGCGATCCAAGTCGCTTCGCATTTACCTCAAACGGTGGTTTATGCCAGTCATCAGGCGGCGATTCTGAATGTGCAGGAGGTAAAGCGACTGTAATCTTTCTTCGCCAGATTGACCCGATCAAGTTTCCTGTTACCTCTAGCAGTAATGGAAGCACTCAAATTACAGTGCTTACCAATGATAATCTTTATCAATTTAAGATAGTCCCTGCTACTGGCAACCCAGCTTACACGAGCTTGGTAGTTAAATCGGACTCGGATCGACCCCTGCCAATTACCCGTCCGCGAACGCCACTTCCCCTAACAGTTCAAAAGCCGCAATCAGCGCCATCAGACTTCCCGCAGCCCTCGCCGCCACCACCTGTTGCCTTAATGCGCCCCAATCCTGGGACTACACTAAATGGTGCGATTCAGAGAAATGATGCTAATGCTCTCGCTTTTGGGCTAGCAGAAGCTGGGCGCAAAGGTCAAGTTAAACCCGGATCTACCATCTGGAACAAGGTGCAAGATGCAATTAAATTGTTACGGCGTGGCAAGACTATAGATGAGGCGATTTCACTTTCTCAGGTCGATAAAACCACTTTTCATCAATTACTTGAATGGGGGCGATTGTGAACAGTTTTTCTAAATCTATTCGCCAAGAATTAGGCGATTTTCTGGATTCGTGTAGGCTCGAAGGTGAGTTATGGATGTTTCCACCAATCGGCTATTTGCTGCTTTTGACTACTCTTTTGGCTGTGGATAAGACTTAGCTTAGTCCTGTAAGAACCTACTTAAAATGGCTGTTACCCGTGCCCTTTGCAACGTTAACTGTATTGCAAATAAACCAGTACATAAAATCTAAAAAGCTGTTAGCACCAACAGGAAATGTAGAGCTACAGCAAGACAAAAGTGGATGCGAGAGTTGCGCCTATTTTCATGGGCGACAATACGAGCAAGAAAAACTGATTTGTGCGGTACATCCACGCGGCTCCAATCAAAAACAATGTTCCGATTACTTCAAGAAAGATCATGAAATCTAAGCCTTTTCTACTGGCTGCTTTGGCTTCTCTGCTCCCACTTTCGGCCTCAGTCGCGCAGTTGCCAATAACTACCCAGGCAACCCCAACAATTAATTATTCACAAGGCTTGTACAAGACGGCTGCCCCCGACTGGTCGAAAATCACATGGGATACTTTGCCACCCGTTCAACAGCCAGGATTTTTAAAGATACCTAAAAACCTGATTTCAGTTTTTGGCTACGACCCCTCGCGCTCGTGGACAGCAGGGCAAAAAGTAGACTCTGTTGTGATGTTGGGCGACGCGGATGATGCTTTTAAGATGTCGGACTTGAGCTTAAAGGCCATTGACACGGTGGCTTTGCCCACTACAGCCACAACCACCAAACCCACCCTCAAAGACTTTGGATTAATGCAATGGCAAACGCCAAAAACATTAGTTAAAGCAATGCCTGAATTAAGCAATTTGAGCCTATCAGAAGTTCCCCCATTAGCCGATCTATTCTCCAAGAACGGCGGCGGCGGCGGCACTATTTCTCAGGCTATCAGTTCAAATCCTCAAGCCGCAGATTTGACGCTAGACAAGATTGATCTAAGTAAGTATTCTCTTAATTCAATTCCTGGATTGACCAAAACTCAGCTAGGAAAGTTTGAATCATGGCAGCAAGCTTATGTGAATCAAATTCCTAAATTAAGTCAAGTGCCCTTTGATAAAATGCCTCAGCCTATTAGCTCTGGGATAGACGTTGTGGGTATCGCGTCGGTTGTACTTGGGACGGCTGAAAAAGGCGATGCAAAGGCAGGTAACAATTACTTTGTATCTGGTAGCGTTGTCAGAGGCGACCGCACTTTAACAGTCGCCTGTCCTCCCGACAAGGAATGCTCATACTTAGAAATGGGTGATTTTGTCGGTTCTGAAGGTAGCTTGTATGGTAAGCGTTGGGCATCTGGTTCATCCCAACAAGTCAAGGGTGGTTATGGAATTCTAGCCGCCGTGAATGGGGGCAAGGAACCCACGGGGCGGTTGGTTTATGGTAGTGGATTCAAAGTAGCGCTAACTGGAGTTAATGAATCGAAGGGGACTGCCGACTTTGGCTTATTCTTTAGGATCTGTGCGCGACCGCCATTCCAGCAGAAAACTTGCACTCCTTACTTCATTGGGCCAGTTCCCTGGTTGCCCGTGAGCGAGAATGATTTGGTTATCGTGGGGACAGGACGATGACAGGGACTCCTAAGACAGAGGTTAAGCCAAATCAATTTATTCCCGCAGGACTTGAATCAGCTCTGTTATCCCCCGCAGGTTTAGGGGTACTCGTTTGTGGCGCGGTGATTGTAATCGCCAAAATCATCGATAGTAGGGGAGGTATTGCCAAGCTAGCGACAGCGCGCTGGGGCGGGACAAGAGAGAAAACAGCGGCTCGTCAGTTGGCGTGTAAACAAATCCAGCAACGCTTGCATAACCGAGTATCGCTGTATGTGGGAACTCCCAAGAATACAACGAGCGAGGTTATTAATGGTGTCCGTAGAACTTGCATCCCTGAAGATTCAACAACCCTTTATTTTCCAGAGGCACAGCGAGGCATCCTAGTTTGTGGTGGCCCAGGGAGTGGAAAGTCATTTTCAATGATTAATCCCCTGATTCGCTCTGTAATTGATCAGGGTTTACCTCTGGCTTTATATGATTTCAAATACGCCTCCCAGGAATCAGCTGATTCTCCATCTAAAGGGCAAGCTCCAATACTTGCAGGGTATGCGATAGAACGCGGTTATCAGGTTACTGTGCTTGCCCCAGGCTTTGCAGAATCAGCAGTTGCCAACCCTATCGACTTTCTTCGCAGTAATGAAGACTCAGAAATGGCACGGCAGCTTGCGATTACACTCAATCGCAATTTCCAACTCGGTGATAAAGATTCTGGAAATAGCTTCTTTACCAACGCTGGCGATCAGTTAGTCCAAGCCGTCTTTATGCTGGCAAAGGGCACAGAGTATCCAGATATCATGATGTGCCAAGCGATACTAGGGTTGCCAAAGTTAGTTAAGCGCATTGAGCAAGCAGAAAATCTGAATTTCATGGTTAGAGAGGCTTTCGCACAGTTTGTATCTGTTGCGGGTTCCCCAGAAACAGCAGCTAGTATTGTGGGTACAGCTAGCGGATTGTTTAGTCGCTTCATGGTTCCCTCGGCATTAGCAGCGTTCTGTGGAAAAACCAATATTCCTTTGGATTTGAAGGGGCGGCAGATGGTGGTATTCGGGATGAACAAAGAAAAGCGTGATGTAATTGCCCCTTTGCTAGTCTCGATTCTACATCTATTAGTTAGCCGGAATGTGGCTAACAAACGTACTTGTCCAATTGTTTTGGGGATTGACGAGTTGCCTACTCTTTATTTACCAGCACTGGTTGATTGGCTGAACCAGAATCGGGAAGATGGTTTGGTATCGATACTGGGATTACAAAATCTCTCAATGCTGATTGAATCTTATGGTGAAAACACAACTAATGCAATATTTGGTGGTTGTGCTACCAAAGCATTCTTTAATCCCCAAGATGATGTCGCCGCCGAACGATTTAGTAAGTTTTTAGGTGAAGAAGAAATTAAATACAAGCAACGTTCTCGCTCATCATCCGGCAAGGGTGGTGCAAGCATTTCTAATTCTGACCAAAACAGTACCCGAAAATTATTTGATGTCAATCAATTTAACACTTTACCATCGGGGAAAGCAGTAATAATTAGTCCAGGTTTCCGTTCTCGTGGTCAAATAAGTTTGCCAATATTGCAATCAATTAAAATTCCTCAACATGAAATCCAATCGGAAGCTGACAGTGTGAAAACTTGGTACGAGTTTCAAAAGTTTTTATCTAAAAAGTCTACTCTCTTAACTCCAGCAGATGAAGAAATGAAAATTCGCCGAGCCTCCGCGATAAAATTGTT
>NZ_JAAGOG010000153.1:0-20336 GCF_010747425.1 Nostoc sp. UIC 10630 | reverse complement strand
CACTTATTCCCTTATCTTCAGTCCCCAGTCCCCAGTCCCCAGTCCCCAAGCTTACCCGCAACGTTACTCCGCCTGTTTGAGTAAACTTGACGGCGTTACCCAAAAGGTTAATGAGAACTTGGCGGAGTTTCCCTTCATCTGTCTGGATATAACGGGGAAGATTGGGAGCAATTTCAAATCTGAGGAATAATTGCTTTGTTTGTGCCTTTACCTGAAACATTTCTTGTAATGTTTGCAACAGCAGATAAAGGTCGAAGTCTTCAGGGGTGAAAATGATTTGTCCAGCCTCAATTTTGGACATTTCCAGGACATCGTTAATCAGATTGAGCAAGTGTTCGCCACTGCGGTTAATGGTAGCTAAAGATTCGCGTTGGTTTGAGTTGAGGCTAGTATCTCGTTCCATTAACTGAGAAAAACCCAGGATGGCATTGAGAGGCGTGCGGAGTTCGTGGCTCATATTAGCGAGGAAAGCACTTTTTGCTTGGTTGGCAGTTTCGGCTGCTTCTTTGGCAATTCTCAGCGCTTCTTCTGCTTGATGTCTGGCTCGACCGATCGCAATTATTTCACCTATCAGCTTCAATAGATTAATATCTTCTTGACTCCAGGTTTTCGAGCAGTGAATCATCGCTGCACCAACAAATCCCACTACATTGCCAGCATGAACCATTGGCACTGCTAGTAAAGACTGAAACGACATACTTTCAAAAACTTTTCGCTCAGGTAGATGGGGTGGTAAATTTTCTACACAAGAGATTTGTCGATGCCTACCACGGAGAATCGGTTCGTAGAAATAGGGGAAAACTTCTACAGGCGAGCCTTTTGCAATATCAATCAATGGTGCAACATCTTCACCACACCATTCATGGATGAGGTGGAATTCACGTTGATCTTGGGAGCATTCAAAGATGCAACTGTGTTCGGCACTAATAAACTCAGCGATCGCTTGGAGTGTAAAATTAATTGCTGTTTCTAAATTTTGGTCAATAAATTGGCGAGAAATGCTACTGAGTAAACTTTCTGCTTGAGTCCGACGTTGCAGGGCGGCTTCTGCTTGTTTGCGATCGCTAATATCACGAGCTACACCTACAATCTGGAAATTACCCTGGGCATCTTGTGTGCGGACTGCATTAGAGGTTAGCCAAACCCAGCCCCTAGTGCGATGTTTAGCGCGGTACTCAGTACCAGAAATTCCTTCACCGGTTGCGAGGATAGTTTGGGCGACTTCTTGACATTTTTGCACATCATCGGGATGAGTAAATAATGCCAAAGAATTACCCTCCATTTCGCTGGGGGCAAATCCGGTAGTATTCAAAATATTAGGAGAAATATAGTTGAAAACCCCATCAGCACTGATCGCGAACAGCACATCATTGACCTTTTCAACGATAGTGCGAAACTTTAACTCGCTTTCTTGTAGGGCTGCTTCTGCTTGTTTGCGTTCTAATTCGGCACCGGCACGGGCTGCAAAGATTTTGATAATCAGTTCCCGTCCCGGATCGTGCTTCATAGGTTTGACATCTATCACTGCTAGATGTCCAATGATTTCCCCAGAGGAACTGGTGAGAGGAACGCCAAAAAAACTCTCGGCATTCATCCTCACTAAATCTGCATCTTCAGGGAAAGCAGCTTGCACTCTTTGGGGGTAGTGGCACAGATTGCCTTCCAAGGTATGTTGACAAGGAGTGCCGTGCAAATTGTATTCCAAATTTTCGTTAATCGCCCCGCAAGACCAAAATGCCAAAGTGCGGACTTTAGTTTTCCGCTCATCATGAAACTCAGTGACTAGGGCATATTGAACTTGCAATACTTCAGCCAGATAACGAACGCAGGAATTGAAGAATTCATTACCTGTTTTTGCTGCTGTACCCTCAACAATTAAGCGTAAAGCCTGTTCTTGCCGTTTGCGATCGCTAATATCTGTAAAAACGGAATCTAAACAGGATTCTTCAGCGTTGAGACGGAGTGACAACAGTAACCAAACAACCGAACCATCGAGTCGCTGTAGTGCTACTTCAAAATTACGAACTTCACCATCTTTTTCTAACTCTGCTAACATCCGTGTGCGATCGTCTGGATTAGCATATAAGTCAGTTGTGAAAAACTTGCCAATCAAGTCAGCAGCAGAGGCAAAACCTAAAATATCGGCACCGCGTTGATTAGCCTCGATAATTAATCCATCTTGTTGCCGAGTGCGGAAAATACCCACTTGAGAATTTTCAAAGATGTTGCGGTATTTCATTTCACTACGCCGCAAAGCTTCTTCTGCTTGCTTGCGTTCTGTAATGTCACGTCCTACACCCAAAATAGCAACTGTGCCACTCTCAGGATTAATTGTCGAAGTATTAAAGTTGAACCATCGCCAATTGCCATTTTTGTGTCTTAATCGCACCTCAATATCAGTCAGTTTTTCTCCAGTAGCAGCCCTTTGTAATGCTGCGGCGCTAGTTGCTAAATCTTCCGGTTTGGTAAACTCCACCACAGAATGACCTTCTATTTCCTCTAGGCTGTATCCCATAATTGAGGTAACATTAGGCGAATGATAGGTAAAGATTCCATCTAGGTTAAGGACGAATATCAGGTCATTAGCATTTTCAACGATGCTACGGAACTTTAACTCGCTTTGCTGGAGGGCTGCTTGAGCGCGTTTGCGTTCTGTGGCATCAGTGCCTACTGAAAGAATTTCGATTAAGTTTCCTTGTGCATCTAATATGGGTTTATTTGCCCAGACTATCCAGACGCGATCGCCATTTTTGCATAAGTTCTCATTTTCGTTGAATAGATAGTTTTCTGGGTGTTGACAAATATCAACCATTAATGTCTGTAAGTCGCGCCCAGAAGTCTCGGTTTCTGGAACAATTGTGCCGATGACATTATGCCCGATAATTTCATCTAAATCGAAGCCAAAAAGCCTTTGACCGTAGTCATTTAAAAATATAATGTCACCGTTGCCGTCCCAACGCAGAATAATACAGTTGGCTGTTTGCACCAAATCTCGATACTGGACTTCGCTTTGTCGTAAGGCTTCTTCGGTGCGCTTGCGATCGCTAATATCGCGCACGACTGCCAAGATGTGTGGCTTACCGTTGTAAATGCAAGTCGTTCCTTTGACTTCCACATCTATTAAAGTACCATCTTTACAGATATCAACTGCTTGCCCATAAAATTGCTCACCAGATCGCGTTGTTTCAAGAAATTTTAGAAAAACTGAATGTGAGTTTGGGTGAATATAGACAGATGGATGTAAAGTGAGAAATTCTTCATAAGAATAACCGTGCATTTGACAAGCCGCAGGATTAACTTCAGCGACTTTTTCGTCCTCTATATCAGTAATAAATAGTCCATCATTGATTGCTTCAAAAATAGTGCGATATTGCAACTCACTTTGCCTTAGTGCTTCTTCTGACCTTTGGCGTTGGGTGATGTCGCGGAAAGTCCATACTCTACCAATAATCTGTTCGCCAATGCGCTGAGGACAGGAATATCGCTCAAATATCCTACCATCTTGTAGTTCTAAGCAATCATAACTAACTACTTCCGGCTGTGAATACAATTCTCGGACTCGTTGCAAAAACCCATCGGGGTCTTTTAGCTGGTTTGCCAAATACGCCAGTCGCTGAAGATGATCTGGTTCTGTCAAAAGCTCTGGTGTGATTGACCACATTTCTAAGAACTTTTGGTTATGAGTAGTGATATTAGTTAAACTATCAACTACTAAGATACCGTCTTGAATCGATTCAAAGATCGCGCTTAACAGAGACAAAGAGTTTTCTAAGGCTACTTGAGTTTGTTTGCGATCGCTCAAATCCCTTCCTAAAACCACCAGAGCCTTGCGTCTACCATCCTGATGAAATAGGGGAGCTTTAATCATATCGACACTGCTGACTGTCCCATCAGGTCGAGGTATAATTTCTTCTACCCGATGCACACATCCCAACTGCCAGGCTTGTTCATCTGTTTCGTTGCAGTTGAGTAAAGCATCGTGATAAAAATTGCTAAATTCTGCCAGTTCGGAGTCTGTTTTACCTTGATAATCAACCCCTTGTATCTCTAAAAATTCTAGGTTAGCCTGGTTTGACAGCAACCATTTTCCCTCGCCGTCCTTTAAGCAAATAATATCGGGTGTAGCATTAATTAATGTCTGCAATCGCTCTTCAATCTCTTGCAAAGATTCTTGAGTTTGTTTCGTTAGCGTGATATCGCGAATCACCAGTATTGCACATCGATCATCAGTCAGTTCGGTACAGGTACCAGAAATTTGTAGTGTTAAAGTTCGCTCACCCTGCTGGTACTGATAATTTGCTGTTTCATACTCCCCATTGAGTATCTGCACATCAGGATAGGCTGGCTGTCCTGCTTGTGCTAAGGGTAGCAAGTCAGTTAATTTTGCGCCGCAGATATTGCCGTGGGGTTGATTTACCAGAAGAGATTCAAAATGAGAATTGCACCATTGAATGCGTCGGTCTTCTCCTACCCAGACTACAGCATCAGCGATCGCACCTAATGTTACTTCCATCTTGGTGAGGGTAGCTTGCAATTGCTTCACCTGCTCCAATTGTTTAGCGCTCATCACCCACTCCTTAATGTCTCCTGGTATAGATAGAACAACTTGGTATAGTGATTGTATCTATAGTTGATCATTAAGGTATTTAACTATAGCAAAACTACATACTGCCTTTAAATGTTACAGCAGCAATACGGTTATCAGCATCATTGAGGGTTAAAGGGGAAAGGGAAATGGGGAAAGGTTTTGAATACATCCCACATTCCGCAGGTTAGTTTCAAAATTTTGGTATTTTCTATAAACTAGTTCTGACAACGGTTTCGGGTATTGAACCTATATTCTGCACTCCGCGATTGCAACTCTGGCTTATTGCCCCGCCGTAAGTACTCTTTAATTAAAGAATGCTTAATATCAAGCATTTTGCTATACAATATTTTTAGCTTGAGATATTTTTTGCTAACTGTGCTTAACTGTCTAACATATATTTCTTAACTGTCTTAACTGTCCTTGCATTCTACTGAAAATTGTGAAATATTGAAACCATGAAGTGCGCTCTTGATAGACTTCAAGCCACTTCCATTCTTCACATTTATCAAGCTAAACGCTTTAAGCGGACGGCTATATGTGCTGCTGTAATAGTTAGTAATTACGCACTAGACTGACTGATGTCTTGAGGCGAAAACTGCTGTGCGGGCGACCGTTGTTTTTTGCATTGACACGAATGGAAAAGCCTTACTCATGTTCAAAATCTAGTAATTTGAAGGGTTGTATTCATCACAATCATAAGCCCTACCACAGGAACATCTCCCAGAGACTTGACCTGCTGCTAGTTGTCCAGTCCCAGATAGTCGTGGGCGATCGCCTCTTGCTTCTGTCGTGAGCAGTTGGGAGACAAAAACAAATGAAAATTTTTGAAACCACATTGCGGGACGGAGAACAAGCGGCGTTTATTCATCTTGAACCCAGGCAGAAAGCTGATATTGCAGCCTCACTGGAAGCGATGGGTGTCGATATAATTGATGCTGGATTTCCCGTCGCCTCGAAGCTTGATTGGGAGGGTGCTTATGCGATAGCTGATGCAACCAACTTTGTCCAGTTAAGCGTATTGGCTAGACATATACCAAAGGACATTAAAGCAGCCTACAGTGCGGTAAAACATCATATAGACCGCACTAGATTGGCGACATGGGTTATGCCATACGAATTATACACTCGCCATACTTTTGACTCCGACATCCACAGAAGGATCATTAATTCATCACGCAAGGCAGTGAGCTATGGGCGAGATATTTTTCCGGCTGTACAGTATTATCTGGTTTACAGTGGTAACCGAGACAAGTATTTTCTGAGTGAATTGGCTTGCGAAGTAGCGGATGCTGGTGCCACATGCATAGCAATTGCGGATAGTCAGAGTACTATGAATCCAAATAGTCTCGCATCTTTGGTGAGTTTCATTAAAGAGAGCTTACCGATAGGTGTTGACATATCTATTCATTGTCATAATAATATGGGGCTTGCCCTTGCCAATACTGTGGCAGCGATTAATGCTGGTGTCAGTCAGGTGGAAGCAACTATTGGAGGAATAGGTGATGCTGGTGGAAATACACCACTTGAACAGATTTTGGCATACGCCAGTTATTTTGAGAAAGATAATCCTTTATTTGAATGTGGCTGCCGTCTTGACAGCCTTTACAAGATTGCCTGTGATCTGAGCAAGCTGACTGGTTTCCAGTTTGCATCAAATCAACCGTTTGTTGGACTAGATACTTTTAGTGTTGAAACAGGCATACACCATTCACTTGCTCAAAACATTCAAAACACCACATTTGATCCGAAAGTTATTGGCCGTAATATTAAGTCTACCGTTGGAAGACATAGTGGACTTGCTGGACTCTGTGACAAACTGCAAGAGATTGGTGTAGACACCTCGTCCATAAATTTTCATATTCTTTACTCAAAAGTCATGGAAGCGGCAGAGACAGAAGGTACAGTCTGTAACGATACACTACTCCGTTTAGTCAAGGAGATGTAATACATTGGATGTCACTGTTATTAAATATGGGGATGAAGCACTTCCAGAAATCAAACGGCACCTTAGCCAAGGACAGCCTGTTGTCTTACCCAACCCTTCTCCCTTGCCGTATATGGTAGTGGCTGTTTCTCCAGTCATAATCAATAGACTGAAATGTAGATCGGTCGATCAAAATGTGGCTTCTTTTATCGGAAGGTTCGAGACTGTCAAACAATATTTCAATCTCGACCAATACGGTATGGAAATAGCTGAAAAATGCCTCTTTGAAAAGAAAATGACTGTGCTGTGTCCAGTCAAGAACGATATTGAGGTGCCGGCATTCCTTCTACCCTCTCTTAAAAACAATCATATTCTGTTGTTTGCTACTCATTTGACTGGATTACAGCAGTTATGCCTTCAATTTCCTTCACTGTATGTTAGCAGCGGGAACGTGACAACGATGGAGCCACAGCAATTTTGTACAGATGTGCAAGCCCAGTTCAAGGAATTTGGAAACACTGAATTCAGATTGCTTCTAGTCGATGGAGATCATTTACGAGACAGACATCAACGCCACGGCTCAACAACAATGGTAGCGATCTCGCCTACTGGCAACTTTTCTGTTAAGCGCAAAGGCATACAGCAGCTACACCCCCTAACTGTCTAAGAGCTTGAAACTCAAGTACGGTGCGAAGTTCGGTATGTTGATTAACCAAAGCTTGTATTGTGCTAACTGGATTACGATGAAGGCAACGTTTTTGCTGGCGCGGAGCTTCGTCCAAAGCTAATCGACGACGTTGAGTTTTATACTCAGTTATAGGTACTTGCTGAATTTTTTCAAGTAACTGTTGCTCACTTTCTGCTACAAATATAACTTGAAATTGACCTAACTCACGTAATTCAACAGTTAATTGGTATGGCGTTCCTTGAAAAGAGAGAGTATTGTCATCCTTTACCCAATACTCAAAAAGCCTTCTTTCCTATTGCCTTTTAGCTCTGCTTCAACATAGAATTAGCAACTTGGTATAGAGATTGTAAGTTTAGTCCATCATTAGGATACTCAACCACAGCAAAGTTACAAGTTACCTGAAAGCGATCGCCATTTGAAGCTGTAAATACTTGCTGGCGAAGCTTAATTAAAATTTCACTGAGACGATGTTTGACGACAAGCTGCTCTGTGTCTACTGTCACTTCTGTTTCCGTAAATCCTGAAACTCCCACCACAAATTCTCCGTTACCCCAATAGCCCAATATTTCGCCACTGCAAAATGCTGATTGGAATAGCCGACTCCATCGTTGCAATACTTGATTACCAGCCTCATGGCCGTACTGGATATTAATTTGGCGTAAATCGCTGATATTCAAGATCATCAAGCAAAGCGATCGCTGATTTTTTTCGGCTTGAGCAATTAGGTGTTGTAAGTCGCGGCTAGACTGAAATTGATTTGCCAGTCCCGTTAAGGGATCTTTGGTAGAGAGCGACTGGAGTAAGCGGCTGCGTTCTAAGCGATGGGTAATCCTGGCCAGCAATTCTGCCCCCACAACAGGTTTCACCACATAATCATCTCCCCCAGCAGCAAACACCTGCTGCACCGTTTCCATCTCTCGGTGAGCCGTTAGAAAGACAATTGGCAATTCCTGCCATTGGGGATCTGTGCGAACTGCCCGGCAAAGTTCTATACCACGAATTTGGGGCATTTCCACGTCCAAAATCAACAAATCTGGTGCAGTAGATTGTAATACTTCCCAGAAACGTAGGGGATCGTCCAATCCGGTGATTCGCATTCCCCAAGGTTCTAACATTGGGCCTAGTGCGGCTAAAATAAGCGGGTCATCATCAACGACTAATACATTTACTTTTAAAGAACGGGTAAACTGTAATATTTGTGAGACAGTTTCCCAAACTTGACTTGCAGCGACAGGCTTGAGAAGAAAACCCCGCGCCCCAGACTGAGCCAAAGTTACACGATCTACTAGTCGATCGGTAACAGCAAGTGCCAGAACAGGTATAGGAGGGGTGTGTGTTGCTAAGTCCAACATTAATGCTAAAGTTTCCTCTCGCTGCCCGATCTCATCTACATTTAGCACTACTAAATCTGGTGATGTGGTTTGCAAGAAGTTTTTTGCACCTTCTAACGTTGTTATTTGCTGCCAACGCATTCCCATAGAATATGCTACTTGTTGCAACTGTGAACCCAGTTGTAAATCAGGGTCAATCAGCAGTAACTTAGAACTTATCTCTTCCTCAATCGAGGTAGCAGTTTGATCTACTAGCTTTTGTGCCATTAAGTTTAACAATTCGCCTAACTCTTGTATCAGCGATATCAGTCGGCGTTTTTGGGCTGCCAATAACTCTCCATCTTTGGCTAAAATCTGTTCAATTTTCCGTGCTATTTGAGTTCCTGTTTCTTGCTCAAACATTCCCAAAACACCAGCTAGCTTATGCGCTTCCCGTTCAGCCGAATTACGTAATTTTATAGTTAGTGTGCCGCTAGAGAGTTCTGCTGCTGCTTGTTGCAATACCTCCATTCGCTGTGTCATTAACCCCTGGTATTGACTCCACAGCCCATTCATTGCTTGCTTAAACTGCTGTTCAACGGATGGAGAGGTATCGGTTGTGGAAGAATTTTGAACTGGATTTTTTTGAGTTATTTCTTTTTTGCTATTTCCACTACTAGTAGTTTTTTGGGATTTTAAGCGATATCCCAAACCATAAACGTTTTCAATCCAGTCTACGGCTCCAACTACTTTCAACTTGTGTCGTAACCCCTTAATATGAGACTTCACAGTTTCTTCTTGGGGTGGATCGTCAAAAGTCCAGAGATGTTCGATAATATCTCCCCGACTAAAAACCCGCAATGGATTCCGCAGTAATATCTCCAGCAGACTATATTCTTTAGGTGTCAAATCCAGAACTTGATTGTCGTATGTTACTTCGCAAATACTTGGATCTAAACGCAATGCTCCAACTTCTAGCACTGGAGGACGGGGAGTATCGCCGCGACGTAGCAAAGCGCGTACTCTTGCTTGCAGTTCTCTCAAATTTAAAGGTTTAATTAGATAATCATCTGCTCCAGCATCGAGTCCACGAATGCGATCGCTAGTTTCATCTTTTGCTGTGATCAATAAAATAGGAGTGGAACAGCCACTAGAACGTAAGCGCTGGCATAAAGTAATACCATCCAGTTTCGGCAATACCACATCTGTTAATATCAAGTCGTAGTTCGTAGCTTGGGCATATTCCCAACCAATTTGTCCATCTTCTGCTATTTCAACAGCATAGTGTTGTTGGGTAAGAGACTGCAACAAAACACTTGCTAAAACTTCGTCATCTTCAATCAGCAAGATTCTCATCGCAACACTACCTTTTTTTGCATATAGAAATCCTATTGGGACTTAAACAAAAATGTAGACAAAATTGGCTTTATAAGCAGTAAATACATGATGATGAACATCAAGCAATCAAAAAATTAACTTCAAGGACATTCGATTACCACAGGTTTACAAACTGAAGCGATCGCAATTTCTGCAATGTGATGCAAAAAACGACATCATTAATCAAGCAACAGGTTTTTTGCTGTACCCGCCACAAGAATAATAGCTATGCTTGGTGTTTCAGTTTCTATATTGCTTATGGGTGAATATCATAACAGATAAGCACTATGTCGCCAGTCACAAATTAAAATTGTCTTGATAACTTTTATGAATTGGTTGATTACGATTTTTTAAAAAATTACTATTGCGGTTTCTCAGCACTGCTTGAATTTCTGCAATGATGGCGATCGCTATTTCTTCTGGTGTCTCTGCACCGATATCAATACCAACAGGACTATACAATCTATTTAATTGTTCACTAGTAGGAACTATCCCTTTGCTGGATAAATCTTGCAGCAATCTTTCTGTGCGATACTTTGTTCCTAAAACGCCAATATAACGTGCAGGAGATGGTAGCATCATCTTTAAAATTTCTAGATCGTCAAGATAATTATGCGTCATCACTACAGCTATTGTTTGAACATCTATAAAAATCTGTTTATGTATAATGTCTCGATTGCTAAGGATCACATCACAACCTAGAGGAAATCGCGCTCTAGTTGTCTCATTAGCTCGACAATCAACTACAGTAACATCCCAACCTAATGCTTGAGCAAACTTTGCTACGGGTACAGCGCCATAACCTGCACCAAATATTACTAAAGGTGTGGGTGGTTGAATGACTTCGATGAAAACTTCTGCACTGCCTAAAGGTAACTGATAGTTGTTGACGCTTGACTTTTGATTAACAAAGGCCGCTTGAACATCTGCACTCAGAGATTCAATTAAATTTGGATCTTTAATGTCAGTGACAATTTTACCATTTGGATACAGCAGCAAGCGCGACCCAAGTTTTACATCTACCTCGCCTTCAAAAGCAAAGACTGTAGCAATGATACCCAAATGTTTTTTATGAAAGCACTCTTGTGTAAAAGCGATCGCATTGGGTATGCTTTTTCTCTCAAGCCGTTCGATGAGAACTTGTACTACGCCATTGCATCCTAAACCAAAACCCCAAAGAATATCTTCCGAGGCGGTGCGATCGTAAGTCACAAGAATTGGTTTGCCGTCTGACATTCGTTGCTGAGTATACTCAAATACGTCATTCTCTAAGCAACCAGCGCTGATTGTTCCGATCATCCGACCTGTATTTGTCATAAACATTTTAGCACCAGGTCGGCGATAGGTTGAACCTTGAGTTTTAACTACAGTGGCAAGAAAAGTGATTTCACCACTTTCTTGACTGGATTCAAAGCCTTCTAAAATTGCTTGTAATTCATTCATTTGATTGTTTATTTTTCTATTTATAGTAGTTTTGAAGCTTGAGGATATGATAGTGACAATGAAAACTAATAGAGTTTAGTTAAGGCTATAACTCAATACACTTCTTTTAAGGATAATCAGAGGTTGAGGTTGAGGAACGAAACCCAACACTTTCGGTAGTTTTTGATGCTCGCTGAACTTTATTGAGCTATAACTATTTGTGAAAGTCAATTTTTTTAACAAACTGGTTAAAGGTTAAATTTTATTTAAATGCAGAGGAGTGCAAAAGTAAGCGCCGGAAATTCACTACAAATTAATGAAATGTTGTACTAAGTTTAATTAATGCGTCCCTCTGCAATGCCAATGCGTCCCTCTGCAATGCCAATGCGTCCCTTTGCAATGCTAATGCGTCCCTTTGCAATGCCAATGCGTTCCACTGTAATGCTAATGCGTTCCTCTGCAATGCCAATGCGTTCCACTGTAATGCCAATACGTTCATCTGCAATGCCAATACGTTCATCTGCAATGCTAATGCGTTCCTCTGCAATGTTAATGCGTCCTTCTGCATTTAAAAAACGCTTCAATTTTAATGAAGCAGTCTAGGAGCCTGGCCACGAGTGGCATCCAGTCCTGATGATAGACGAGGTAGAGAGATTGTTTTGCCTGTTTGTGCGGCTTCGTAAATCAAGGTTATTAGTTTTGGTCTGTAAGGAACCTCCACGTGGGGTAGCTTGCCCAGTCGGTTGTTGGGCTGCAATCTCTTCGTTCATACTACCAAGTGCGGCGGCTGAAATGGCTCCTAATCTAGCAGTTGTTAGAATCTGACGACCAGAAAACTATCCTTTAAACAATTTAG
The DNA here is from genome assembly GCF_010747425.1 of Nostoc sp. UIC 10630. Taxonomy (NCBI): domain Bacteria; kingdom Bacillati; phylum Cyanobacteriota; class Cyanophyceae; order Nostocales; family Nostocaceae; genus Nostoc; species Nostoc sp. UIC 10630. Next base: position 8,171 of record NZ_JAAGOG010000153.1, on the reverse strand, counting down.
ACATTGTAGTTTTTTAATGATGAAATTTTGGACTTAGGGGGTGCTGGTTGGAGTTGGGGTGCTAGTTGGGCTACTAGTTGGAGTGCTAGTTGGGCTGCTAGTTGGGGTACTATTTGAAGTTCCACCAGGATTAACAATGGAACGAACCTCTTCCAAGTGTTGTTGGAGGCTTGGTAACGTTTGAGCCGCAAATGCTTTCACATCTGGATCTTGTCCCTGTTGAGCTTCAGTTTGAAATGCCGCGACATCCTTTTCATGAGCTTGAAGCATCTGATTCAGATATTGTCGATCAAAGTTAGTGCCAGAAAGCCTAGATAAACGTTGCTTGATTTGCTGATTATTGCTGCCGATACTAGTTGGTAGCGTGACACCTTTTTGAGCTGCCAACTGTTTGAGTTGGGCGTTGACCTGGGTATGATCTTGAACCATACGCTGTCCATATTGTTTGACTACATTGCTCCTTCCACGTTGTGATGCAAGTTGTCCTAATTGAACTTCTGCTAAACCATCTTGAGCCGCTTCAATCATAAATTGTCTGTCTGAAGAACTGAGGTTATTTTGCCCTGATGCAGTTGGAGAAGCACTTGGGGAAGCAGTTGGAGAAGCACTTGGAGATGGACTTTCAGTTGCTTGCACAGACTGAGCAGATGGGACTTCCGATGTATTCTGGTCACGGGGAGTAGTTGGTGTGCAACCAGTTGTGACAGATAAAGCGATCGCTACTAAACCAGTAGAAAATATTTTGAAGTTGGACATAATTAACGCTTTCCTTAAATAAAAGTGTATTTTGAGACGCAAAACTGTCGCGATCGGATAGTTAGGTGCGATCGCTAATTTAATGACGAGTTTAAATCTAATATTTACCCCAGATAATCTGGATTCATTGCTATAGTGTTGTTTTGCTTTAATCCCAAAGCGAAAGCAGTTTATTAAAAACTGCGTTTACCGATCTCTATAATTGCCTCCTACTAAGCAATAACAGGAATAAGCCGAATAGTATCACGACAATTTGGCATAGAGAATCTAACTAAGGTGTGTTTTGAAACTTACTCCGTAAGACGCATTCACAATGCAAGCCGATGTGTTGATAATGCAAGCCGATGCATTCACAATGCAAGCCGATGTGTTAATAATGCAAGCCGATGCATTCACAATGCAAATTGATGCATTCACAATGTAAGCCCATACATTCACAATGCAAGTTGATACATTCACAATGCAATGTAAAGACACGAAATTCGACTGGCTGGGCCCGCTACGCTAACGTCTCACTACGCGCTTTTGCGTCTATAAATTATTGTTCACCAAATATCTATTTAAATTCATCTTACTGTTATATTTTAAGTTGTAATGGGTACGTTAAATGTACACAATACTACTTAAACATCTATGACTATCCAAGATACAACACGCCGTTTGCGTCCTCAAACTATTAGTCAAGATATTAGCTCATTCCACGGTTTGCAAACCGTCAACACCTATAATACAAACCGTGTTGATGCCTCATCTGCAAAGTTACAGGAAGTTTATCAGGCGATGTTGATTTCTCAACAAGCCGAAACTGAGAAACTAGCTTTATACCGGGCTGCTGCTGATGCTGCCCGATTAGCAGAATGGGAATTTCATAACGCTGTATTAGCGATGAAAGAAGTCGTGCGCGGGCAATATGGCTCAGATAGCGATCAAGCCCAAGCAGTGGGATTGAAGAAAAAATCAGACCGCAAACGTCCTTCTCGTAAAAAGGCAGTTGCGATCGCGTAACCGCACGCTGGAGGGCAGGGGGAGCAGGGGAGGCAGGGGAGACAAGGGGACAAGAGGTGAGAACTTGAAACAAGTCTTTCCCCTTGTCCCCAAATCCTCTTACCCATGCCCAATGACAAATGACCAATGCCCAATGCCCTACAGCAATTTATCTAATGTAATTGGCAAATCACGAACGCGCTTACCTGTGGCATGATAAACAGCGTTAGCGATCGCCGCAGCAACACCAGTAATGCCAATTTCCCCAATCCCTTTGACACCAAGGGGGTTGATATATGGATCGTGTTCATCAACAAACAACACCTCAATATCAGGAACGTCTGCATTTACTGGTACGTGATATTCAGCTAAATCATGGTTGACAACGCGTCCTAGATTCGGGTCTATAAGCGTATGTTCCATCAGTGCCATACCGATACCGTAGACAATCCCACCGATGAGTTGACTGTTGGCTGTTTTAGCGTTGAGGATGCGTCCAACACCAAAGCTTCCCACCCAGCGCGTTACTCGCACTTCGCCGGAATCAGGATTAACGCGGACTTCGGCAAATTGCGATCCAAATGCGTGCATTGAAAACTTCTTTTGTTCGTCTCCCAGCTTGGCATCTGCACGCGCTTCGATCATTTTCATTCCATGTCGTGCCAAGATTGCTTGATATGTTTCGCTTACAGACGATTTATTTTTTAAGAAAAAGCTACCATTTTGGGCAATCACATCTTCAGCGTTTGAACTATAAAGCGGCGATTTTTGATCGGCAAGTGCTAGTTGTAAAAGTTTACTACGAGCTTGATTGCCCGCTAAATGTACAGCCGAACTTACACTAGCTGCTGTTTGCGAACCACCGGAAATGGGAGTTTCTGGCATCTTAGTATCGCCTAGTTCAAAGCGAACTTTCTCAACTTGTACACCAAGCGCATCAGCTGCAACTTGAGTCATGACAGTATAAGTTCCCGTACCAATATCTTGAGAACCGCTTTGCACTACGGCTGTACCGTCTGCCATAATCTGAGCGATCGCAGATGCCGGAGAACGATTAGTAGGATAAGTAGCCGTTGCCATACCCCAACCAATCAAATAATTGCCGTCTCGCATTGAACGGGGTTGAGGATTACGCTTTTGCCAGCCAAACTTTTCTGCTCCTGTCTTGTAGCACTGGATTAGTGACTTGCTCGACCAAGGCAGTCCTTTACTAGGATCGACATCAGCGTGGTTACGCAGGCGCAGTTCCACCGGATCGATATTGAGCGCATAAGCCAGTTCGTCCATTGCCGATTCTAAGGCGAACGATCCAGAAGCTTCACCTGGGGCCCGCATATAGGTTGGTGTTCCCTGATCTAGCTGAACCAGACGATAGCTAGTTTCGATATTCGGGCAAGCGTAAATCATCTGAGCGCTTTTACCAACAGGTTCGATAAATTCATCGAAAGTTGAAGTCTGTGAAGTGCCGGTGTGTCGGAGAGCGGTCAATTTGCCATCGCGGGTTGCACCCAAAGAAACCTGTTGAATTGTCTCTGGTCGAAAGCCCACAGGCCCATACATCTGTATGCGTCCCAAAACTAATTTCACTGGGCGATTAACCTGCCGTGCTGCGATCGCCGCTAGCGGTACGTGTGACCAAGCCGACCCTTTGCAACCAAAGCCACCGCCCACAAAGTAAGACATAATGCGGACTTTCTCAGGCTTAATTCCTAATACCTCCGCAACTTTTTGTTGAGTCGAAAAAATTCCCTGAGTTGCATCATAGAGCAGCAGTTCATCGCCTTGCCAAACTGCTGTTGTAGCATGAGGCTCCATCGGATTGTGATTTTCCACTGGAGTGGTATAAGTCTGCTCGACGCGCACAGCAGCATTCCCTAGTCCCTGCTTAACATTGCCATGAGATGAATCGGGCGATTCTTTTGGCAAGTATGCCTTAGCGAGGTTATCCCGCATATTGATGGCTGGTTTCTCTTCGTCATAGCGGACTTGCACCAGCGAAGCAGCATACATCGCTCGTTCAAAGGTATCAGCAATCACGACACCAATATGCTGACCGCTATAAAGCACAACGTTATCTTGTAGCACTTGCACCTTATGACCGCCGCCCTTTTCTCCATCAGCTTTGGGCGCGTTGAGGTGAGTAATTACCGCTAGCACACCTGGTACTTGCTCCGCCGCCTTGGTATCGATTTGGGCAATTTTACCTTTAGCGATCGCACTTTGAATTGTGACTCCATAAGTCATTTTTGCAACTGGAAACTCTGCCGCATAGCGTGCTTCACCCGTCACCTTCAGACGACCATCAACTCGGTTGAGTGGTTTGCCGACAACTGTATTTTTATCCCCTGTATTCATACCATTCCTCCTACTGTTGTCAGCGCCTTAACAATGGTGCGTTTAGCCAGTTCGACCTTAAACCCGTTGTATTTTTGAGGTTTAGCTCCAGCAACGGCAGCATTTGCTGCTGCTTGAAATGCTGCCTGATTTGCTGGCTGATTCACAAGGGCTTTTTCTGCATCGTAGGCACGCCAGGGTTTTGTCCCTACCCCACCAAGGGCAATACGTGCCGAGCGAATAATTCCATTTTGAATATCTAGCACCGCCGCCACTGATACCATTGCAAAAGCATAAGAAGCGCGATCGCGGACTTTTAAATAGTGCGATCGGCTTGCATTGGGTGAAGCAGGTAAGTCAACGGCAACAATTAACTCTCCGTGTTGTAAAACTGTTTCCCGTTCTGGTGTCTCGCCGGGGACAAGATGAAAATCTACAAGTGGAATACTCCGCTCTCCATTCGGCCCCCGTGTTTGCACAACCGCATCAAGTGCTACCATTGCCACCGCCATATCAGAAGGATGAGTGGCAATACAGCGATCGCTACCGCCGAGAATCGCGTGAATCCGGTTATAACCCTCAATTGCCGCACAACCGGAACCAGGAACGCGCTTATTGCAGGGCATGGAAGTATCGCGGAAGTAGTAACACCGGGTACGTTGTAGCAAATTTCCGCCCACCGTTGCCATGTTTCGCAGTTGAGGTGATGCCCCAGACAACAATGCTTCAGACAGCACAGGGTAACGCTTTTGAATTATTGCATCATAAGCAACGTCGCTATTACGCGCCATTGCTCCAATCCGTAGATTGTTACTCTGCATTTCTATCTTGCTTAGTGGGAGTGGGTTAATATCAACCAACTCTGTTGGCGTTTGCACATTCAACTTCATCAAATCGATTAGGCTAGTACCACCAGCAAGATACGAGGCTTCGGCATCTGGAGCCACCAACGCCACGGCATTTTCCGCTTGTCGCGCTTTTTGATAGTTAAACGGCTGCATCTTTTTTTCCTTCTAAGACATCGCGGACAGCAGCCACGATATTTGGATAAGCACCGCAACGGCAGATATTGCCGCTCATTAATTCCCGAATGTCGTCATCTGACTTAGCGTGTTCTTCTTTGACTAAACCCACCGCCGAACAAATTTGTCCCGGTGTGCAATAACCGCACTGAAATGCGTCGCGGGCAAGAAATGCGGCTTGCATCGGGTGCAGATTGTCTCCTTGCGCCAGACCTTCAATAGTTGTAATGGCAGCATCTGTGTGCATGATGGCAAAAGTCAGGCAGGAGTTAATTCGCTGTCCATCAACCAGCACCGTACAAGCACCACATTGACCGTGGTCACAACCTTTTTTACTACCAGTTAACCCTATGTATTCACGAAGTGCATCAAGTAAGGTAACACGCGGTTCAATTTGCAAACTATGTTTTGTTCCGTTCACCTGTAGCGTCACCTTCATAGTTTCAGATATCGAACTTTTCAGCATAGGGGTAGTTTTTTTCACCGGAGTTTGTGCCACAGTTTTCTCAGCAAAATTACTGGTTGTAGCCGCTACTGTACTGACGAGCATCAATTGACCTAATCTGCGCCGCCTTAGACGAAACTTCATCTTTTTACTCCATTCTGCTTTTGTTGAGTAATAATATTCAGTAATTCTTCTGGCTTAAATTCTTAGTAAAAATCATTTTTACCTTATAAATATTTACCTCAAAATAATATTGTTAACAGAATACAATTTCATCTTGTTCCCGTCTCTCTATCAGAAGATTTATGTCATAAGTATCATTAATAGTTCTCATCCTGTTCTGGAACTAACAATATTTTTAGTTATTGCTGTATCAATAATTGGAGGTTAGGGTTGAGTAGAATATTACTGATTAACCTATGACATCCGAAATCGTGCTTTGCTCAAAGAAGAATTCGGGGAATGTCCCTAAATCCTAATATAAAATTGAAAAGCTGAAATTATGAACACCCAAACAACAACCCAACTACCAATTCCCCCACACTTTAAACCCGATAAAGTAGGAGAGGTCTGGCGTGTACCTTACCAACAAATCGCCGCAGCATCTGAAGCTTGGGTAAAACAACACGAAATCAAACCAGCATCCTCAGATGCAAAGCGTATTTGCCTATTGTTAATTGATATTCAAAATACTTTTTGTATCCCCAACTTTGAACTATTTGTAGGTGGACAATCGGGGAATGAGGCGGTGAATGATAACGTCAGATTGTGTGAGTTTATCTATCGCAACTTGGGAGTAATTACAAAAATTATACCTACTCTAGATACCCATACAGCAACGCAAATCTTCCATCCCATCTTTTGGGTGAATGCCGCCGGAGAACATCCTACTCCAGCAGCGACTAACATCACTTTAGCAGACATCGAACAAGGTATCTGGAAGGTTAACCCAACGGTTGCTGATAGTATTACTAATGGGGATTATGAATTATTAGAAAAACACGCTTATCATTACGTTAGAAAACTCAGCCAAGATGGAAAATATCCCCTAACAATTTGGCCTTATCATTCTATGTTGGGCGGTATTGGTCATGCTTTAGTTTCATCGGTGGAGGAAGCAATATTTTTCCACAGCATTGCTCGTCAAAGCCAAACACAATTTGAAATTAAGGGTGAAAATCCTTTAACGGAAAATTATTCGATCTTACGTCCAGAGGTGTTGGAAGATTTTGAACAACGTCCACTTGGTCAAAAGAACACTCGTTTGATTAAGCAACTTTTAGAATTTGATACTGTTATTATTGGAGGACAAGCTAAAAGTCATTGCGTCGCCTGGACAATTGACGATTTATTAACAGAAATTAAAGAGGTAGATGCTACCCTTGCTCAAAAAATCTATCTACTAGAAGATTGCACTTCTCCCGTTGTTGTTCAAAATATTGTGGACTACACAGAACAGGCAGATGCAGCATTTGCAAGGTTTGCAGAGGCAGGAATGCACATCATAAAATCTAGCGAAAATATAGCATCCTTTATTTAACGCAAAGGATCGCAAAGGTTCCGCAGAGGAACACAGAGATTTCCTTTGCGAAACCTTTGCGCTTCCCTCGGCGTTCCTCTGCGTTTAAAAACAAACCTCATTTCTTCAAATAACCTTTGGGATCTTGTGCTACCCAACCCAAAGATGAGGTAGAACGCACTTCAAAATGGAGATGTGATTGAGTGGAAGTTGGTTTGCCACTAGTGCCTACTGTTCCTAGTAAGTCTCCTTTTTTTACTTGCTGACCAACAGTAACCTTAATACTGTCAAGCTGGGCGTAGCGGCTTTGAAGCCCCCCACTGTGGTTAATGATGACCAACTTGCCATAAGAACCTTGGTCATTAGCAAAGGCTACGGTTCCAGGAGCGATCGCTAATACATTACTCCCAACTGGTGCTAATAAGTCAACACCACTGTGGAAAAAAACTTCACCTGTCGCCGGATTAATTTGCCATCCATAAGCTAATCCTACATTTGCCACTTGTGCCAAGGGATATCCAGACAGGGATGCACGGTTTGGTGTACCTGCATCAGTAGGTAAAGGGGACTTAGTTACAACACCATTGGGCGACCAATTTACCCCCGGAACAAACACAATTCTGGGATCTTGTTGGCAGCCATTCACCTCAAAAAGGCTATCAGCACGAACTTTGTATTGTGCTGCCACTTGTCGCCAAGTTTGACCGCGAGGTACTTCAACTACAATCCCATTGTAGGGAGGAATTTGAAGCACACTACCAACGGGTGCGTAGGTGGAACCCGCCGCAGGCATCGCGCCATTCTGCAAAGCTGGATTCATGCCAATAATAGTTGTAGGTATGAGATTGTAGCGCTGCGCTATGCTCTCCAAAGTTTCGCCACGAACAACTTTATGGCGTTGGAAGCGAGATAGGGCTGGAATCGGGCAACCACCTACAGCAGCGTTAGCACTGTTCAAGTTTGGCAGTATGCTTACTAGGCCCAAGGCGCTAACTAGGCTACAGAGAAACAGTTGACGAAAAGGTAAAGTCATGTATACAGATCAAGAGCGCATTAACTTTAAATTTTAGATGGAGAGTGTGGGAAGTGGGGAGATCGGGGAGTAGAGGGG
>NZ_JAAGOG010000152.1:0-20455 GCF_010747425.1 Nostoc sp. UIC 10630 | reverse complement strand
TTCCGTGAAACCTGCGAACAAGCTTATGCAAGTTTTCAAGGCAAACATCACCAACCGAAGAATTTACTTTGGCATTCAATGTGGGTATTTTGTCCCATATTGAAAACAGAGAAACGTGAGAAAGGGGGGCAAACTTCCAACGCCTGTGTATGTAGCGGATACGAAAAACCAACTGCGCTCAACTGGGAAAGTTATTGTATTGGCAAGAAACCAATAGCTCAAGAAATTGCTCTTGTGCATAATTCCATCAGCGATTGGTGGAAAAAAGGATTGCCTAACAATAACTTACCAAAGCATACGTCTCATGCACTAGATCGCAATCAATTGATGATGGAGTCACAAAGATTGATTGAAGCTTTAGGTTGGAAAGAGGAGAAGGGCAAACAGTTTCTCATAGATAACTATGGCAAAAAAGGAAGGCAGTCACTAACTAACGAAGAATTTGCTAACTTCGTCAACAAATTGCAGTCTATGCAAGCAAATTATGACGATGAAGTTGGTTACTGGGAGGATGTGCCTTCTTAATAGCCAAATACTTGTTGAGGTGATTGCAGCAATTGTGTTCGTCTTTATGCTTCCCTGTTTACCTTCAATTAGGGAAGCATATTTGATCAGTTCTCAAGTCTTGTCTACAGCTAATGAAGAAGGGGAAAGGGGGAAAAGGTAAAGGTTAAACCTTACTATTCTACAGATATTTTAATTCATGAATTCCTTTCTCTTTAACCTTTTTTCCTCTTTTTGTTGTGCTGTTTATTCACTAATACCAATAGCAAAAAATGACTATTACAATCGTTCATCCCAGTATCGAAAACTTACAACAGTTTTCTGACTCATTCGACATTGAGAAACTATTGCAATCTGAGGGAGTTCTGCCGTGGCTTCTAGCAAATGGTTGGAATTACGACGATGAATCTTGTTTTATTGCAAATATTATTGATGAATCTACCAGTATTGATGAAGTTTGGGACTCTGAAGAGTTTAATTTTAAGGCTCTGCCTGATGAAGGAAATGGAAAAGCTCAATCAAATCTTCGAGCATTTCTATCTGTAATCTTCTGTCATTCTAAATCAATAATTAACGCAGAGATAACGAAAATATTGACGAAAAAAGAATCAGATTATGCGTGAAAAACTCTACAGTCTGACTAATTAAATTTGACTGTAGAGAAAAATCGATTCCACGACAAATTATGGCACACTTCACTGCTAATAAGATGGAATTAAATTTGATTAAAGTCTACGACTCAACGCTTTTAAGCTCCTCAAAAGTTTACCAAATCGATGGTACGCTTTCCCGATACTTGGGTGATGAAGGTACTATCCAACATCCACAGTATCTATTTGTACCTTTGCCAAATCAAAGAAAAAAAGCCAGCTTTCGACTAAATCGAAACAAACTCATGACCCGTTGTTATGAAGTCGAAGGCATGGTTTATAACAAGCCTGTTGTACAGGATAATTCACAGCAACTTCAGCTATTTTAAGCCATGTCCATACATAAACCACCAGTCATCAAAAGACATATTAGGCTACAAAAAAGCTCTACAAAAGTAATCTATAGAGCTATTCCAGATATCCCCAAATTGAGAAATAGCCACAGACTAGAGATTGCAATCATAAAAGAACAACCTTGTCTGGTTTGAGAAATAGGAACTTATAGGCTTATGGTCTAGCTCTAATTACAAAGAATATTGCAGTCATGTCTAATTTTGCTGTTGAAGATATATTGATTGTAATTCCATCTAAAGCAGATGAGTATTGGGGCAAAATCATCGCTGTTGATGGCAACAAAATTACAGTCAAATGGAATTGGAATAATTACGTGCGGGAGTATAAAGCTCACGATTTAGATATTTATCAGCATTTGCCCAAGGCATATCAGTTACCGCTTTTCTAGCCTTTTCAACAAAGATATTTAAGTCTAAGAAAAGCTTCGCTTAATCGAAGTGAAAAATAATGATTGAGGTCAATAATCATGGTACAAGCAATCGACAACCCTATCGCTGCGAATTTCCTGACTGATGCAGTAGTCGAGCGCCACAATTTCTCACAATTAAATAAAACCCGTATTCGCTTCCGTATTCAGCTAAAGAAAAGTACAAAGTCGGCTGCTCCTAAATGGGCAGATGTACTACAAGCTGAAGTTTCTGAAATTGAATCAGACCTTGTTAAAGTTACTAATTCCGAAGTCGGTTTAAGAGGTATCAAGGTATTCAAGAAATTGGATGAAGCTGCCGCACAACTTCGTCAAGAAATCGCTTCAGTTCAAGAGTGGATGAGTAGTGATACTGGTGATTGGATCTGTCCTATTGATTTAGCTCCACTCGTTTGGAGCCAACTACTTAATATCAGAGATAATATTGCCCCTGGATTGCGTAATCAGCTAAAAGTCGATTACGAATCAGGACTCGAAGATTATCAAGAGCGAATTGATCAGTTCCTCTCCCTTAACACCTGGGAATTAGCACAGGATAAACAAGAATCAGTCAAAGCCAATTTGTTAAGAGCATTTCCGACTCTGACTGACTTAGAAGATTATTTACAGGTAATCATTGGTCGTCCGGTAATTATCCCTGCCCTATCCGAACAACTCGATCATAAACAAGCCGAATGCTTGGAGCAAATCACGCGATTCATACAACAGTATGACTCTAACTTAGAACAAAGGCTACGGGAATCGGCTCTAGCTGGTGGTGAACAACTCGCCGCGCAGTTGCTCTCTGAACTAGCTGACTGGGAGCCAGGGCGTAAACCAATCCAGTTTAAAAAGAAGATGCAACGCCATCTGATGAAGGTTCAGGTACTACTAGCGAATGCTGACCCGGAGGCTGGCAGCAGCTTGGAGGCGATGATGGCGCACTTGGATTCTATCGTTAATGATCCAGCGATTGAGTCTAAGAATCTTGGTAGTAATGGGCGCAATCAATTGCAGCAAAAGATGCAAGAGATTCGCACCAAGTTGTTAGATGAACAACGCAATCTACAATCACTTGCGACTGACGACGTGGGCTTATCGAAAGCTACCGTGATGTCTTTCAAGTTCAGGTAAAAAACAGTCTTGGGCGAGGGTGAATTCGCTCTCTTACTTGATCGGTGTATTAAAAGTGCAATATTCGCGTTTCAAAACGATATCGCACTTTTACTATTTTTCAAACCAGATGACAAAGGGAATAACATTATGTCGCATTTCTCAACAGTCAAAACCAAATTAAGCAATCACGAGTGTTTGGTGCAAGCTCTCACGGATCTAAACCTATCACCACAAGTTCACCAAACAGCACAGCCACTAAAAGGATACTACGGTGGCTCTCAAGGACAAAGTGCTGAAATCATCGTATCTGGCCGCACCATAAAAGCCCGTGCAGACATCGGGTTCAAATGGAATCAGTCAAGCGGCGTGTACGAGGTAATACACGATAGTTATGAAACAGTTCCTAAGTTGGGACAAGACTTTTTCAGTAATAAACTAATGCTGGCTTATGGTAAGCATTTGGTTCGTGTCAAAGCTGCCGAGTTACAAGAGCAGTTTGGGGAATGTGCGATCGCTGAGTCAACTAGCGGAAGTGTGCAAACCCTACGCCTAACTTTTGCCGGACATCAGGAAGTTAAACAATTTGCACGGAGATAAATATGGAACGTTCAATACTGATTCATTTCGACAGCGCTACAGGTGAAGTTCGAGTGGAAGCGGAGGGGTTCGAGGGGCTGAGTTGTTTATCGGCTACGCAACCGTTTGAGGAGGCACTTGGGGTTGTAGGCGATCGCGTTTTCAAAGAAGAATCAGCACCACAGCTTCGCACTACGAATAGTAGTCAAATACGCCTGCGTCAGTAATCAGTCATCAGTTACCAGTTTTAACTCGGCTGGTAACTGCTGATCATAAAGGCTTCGCCATTTCACAAATGAAGTAGTTGAAATAATTGACATGAAACTCTCAAATCTTCTCTCCACACTCGATTCACAAATCCCGATCGCCGCAGTTGATGTCCTGTCCCCCGATGAGGCAACTATCATTCAGTGGTTGACAACCGAAGCTAAAGAAAAACTCAACAGTCCAGTTTTCTTTTGGAACCTGGGAGTATCCAGCCTGGAGCAATGCCTGATTGCACCGGATGGTGGGCTGGTGTTTAAGTCAGTGCCAGAGTACAAAAGACCTGCTCATACAGATCCGTTGCTGTTCGTATTCGACTATATCAATAACTTTGATGGCGTTGGCGTGTTTATTCTGGGGGACATACACCCATTTCTTGGCAAGAATTCCCCACAGATGAGTTGGGAAATCTTGACCAGAGTGAAAAACCTTTACCACCGACTCAAACCTACAGAAAAACGGATCGTGCTGCTGGGTCAAAACATCGAACTACACGATTCTTTGTTAAGGCTCATCCCCTACTGTGAAGTGCCACTACCGAACATTGGCCAAATTCAAGACCACTTCGAGTCATATCTGGTTTTTCTTGAAGAATCTGCTACTGAGCAGGATGTCACATTTCAAGTGTCCCTGAGTTATGAAGAAAAAGAAACCTTTGCACGGGCAGCGCTGGGACTGACGCTAGAGGAAGTCAGCGATTTCTTGCGGCTAACCGTCAAAGAGCGTTTGAGCAACGCTGGCATTTTGATTGATGCCACAGTTACGCCTCTAATAGTCGAGTACAAAACTCGGCTGCTGGCTCAGATGGGAATTGAGTTGGGCAAACCTGCTACAATCCCCTTTGGCGGACTTGATTTACTGCGCGAATGGCTGACTCGTCGGCGACGACTGTTCACTCAAGAAGCACGTAAGCTGCATCTGCCGCAACCCAAAGGCGTATTGTTGGCGGGGCCTCCCGGAACAGGTAAGTCGATTTGCGCCAAAAACATTGCAACCATACTCAATTTACCACTACTCCAACTTGATATTGCGTCCCTCCTTGGTTCTCTAGTTGGTGAATCTGAAGGTAATGTTCGCCGTGCCTTGAAAACAGCCGAAGTGATTGCACCCTGCGTTTTATGGATAGACGAAATAGAAAAAGCTTTGTCTGGTAGCGGCGACACAACGGGTGTTTCCCAGCGTATTTTGGGAAATCTGCTCACATTTATGAGTGAGTGTACGGCTGGCGTGTTTGTTGTAGCTACCTGCAACGACCCGTCAGCACTACCAAGTGAACTCAAGAGGAAGGGACGCTTTGATGAAAATTTTTTCGTCGATCTACCAACCGAACCGGAGCGCTGTCAAATCCTCAAGATTCATCTGGAGCGATTTGGCATTGTAGTGGGATCTGAATATCTGGAAGCGATCGCCGCAAACACCTCGAAGTTTTCAGGCGCAGAATTAGAAACTCTAGCAGCAGAAGCGGCACTGCTGGCATTTGATGAGGGACGACCGCAGCAGGTAACGCTAGGGGATCTGATGCAATGCTGCGAGAATATCACACCTTTGGCTATTCAGGATGCTGCATCTGTAGAGCGAATGCAATCTTGGGCTGGCTCGGCAAGGGCTGCCTCTAGTCCAATCACTCAACAGCCTGTGGGTTTGCGGACTCCACGATTCAGGAACATGAATTGATAATATTGGCGAAGCACTCTTGAACATAACAGGAGTGCTTCGCATTGCTCAAAGGAAAGAATTGCTAGGCTAATTACCCGATTGTTAACAATTGAATAACTCATTACGGGTGAATATCCATTTTTCAGATATTCATCTGTTCACTAATTCCAGCATGAAAACGATGGAAACATATCTTGTTTTTGTTGACGCTGTTAACAACAGCAACAAGTTCTGGAGCGCAAAAGCTGAAGGCAGCAACTTAATAGTCCAATGGGGACGTGTTGGTTATCAGGCACAAACCAAAGTCCACACATTAGGAAGTTATCAAAGAGCAGTTGCTAAATTTCACAATCTGGTAGCCGAAAAAAAATCTAAGGGCTACAGAGAAAGTCAGCCACAAATGGATGGCGAACGCAGTATTTCAGATATCAGACGAGCGATACAACTATTAAATGCTATACGCCTGGCTGTTGCAAACAGGAACTTTGGTGATAGCTACATACTTGCCCTTAATGAATATCTGAAAATTGTCCCAACACCATTGGGAATGCAGATAGATCCTTACAGGGTGTACCGAAGAGTTGTAGATGTTGACTATCAACAAGAACTGCTCAATTCTTTACTGGTGAATGAACCTGTAGCTGTTCAGATCAAAGAATCGCCGCAATCTGAACCGAAAACTGTCAGCCTCAAGACTATCAGTAAGAACTTCTGGCGGCATTTGTAATTTTAAATGCGTCACTTTGTAAGAAATGCTAAAAAGCTACACTTCATTTTGAAATATTGTTTGGTTAAATTATGGAAATCAAGACTATTGCTGTAACTTACACACGTAAGTTCAATTTAGGCGACTACGAATCTTTAGAGTTAAGTTGCTCCTTATGGGGACAAATTGACCCAGCAGAAGAAGATGCACAAGGGACGACACAATTTCTATTTCAACAAGCAAAGGATTCAGTTAAGGAAGCTGCAATCCCAGTAATTAAAGCTTCTACCCATCAAATGAATAAAGCCAAAGCGTACAAGCACTCTGCAACAAATCAGTTTGACGATCTTGATAATTTCTAATAACTGAAATTCACCTTTTAAATTCAAAAACACTTTAGTCAAGCATTAATACTGCTTGGCTATTTTTTTTCACCCAGTGCTTTGACCCCCACAAACCACAACAGGAAAGACATCATGCCTAAAAAAGCTAACCTAGTCCCAAAAGACCATTCCCAGTTATGCCTTCAGTACCTAAGTCGTTGCGGTGGCAGCGCTCGGTTATGCAGTATCAATTTTAGCTTGGGAGTGATTCAAACATTGGTCAATCAAAGAAGAGTAAAGATTACGAATACAGGTGCAGGGTTTTTTGTGGAGTTGGACGAAGTGAAATGAAAACCCATAAAGTAACTCATCAATCATCTTTGCCTTCAAACACTCGTAATAAATTAGTTCTTCGTCGGACTCGAAAAAGATTTAACCCCAAAGTATTCATTGACCGCACCATAGAAAGAACTGCAATCGCCTCTCTGCTTTTAACTGGGTTTTTAGGAGTAGGAGCAATGGGGTGTTGGGGGCTGGAGATTATTGAGACTAATACTAATCCCAACATAATCATCTCTGGTTGGGAGTACCAGAAAAACAGAAGTCTTGGAGCTATGTTGGTCAGTTTTTCTGCATTCTTGGGCAGTTCTTTAGTCGGAGCAAGCCTCAGTATTCAACGAGATAAATTTTAGGGAGGGAAACAATAATGGAAATCAGATTAACCACAGCAGAGATTCGGACTATATTACAGGGTTGTCAATATACGTTGCAGCTTGTGGGGAGCAGTAAGGATTATCGCAGGCTTCAGTCGTCCGAGTACTTTTCTACATCGAATGATGTGGTGTTAAACGATGCTTTCAATATTTTGGGAGAAATAGTGAACGCAATTGATGACGTGGAGCAGATGATCAAACAACAAACAGAAAAAATCTAGAAATCAAGCAGAGATTTTTCAACACTGGAGGGCTATTCCCTACCACAAACTAACTCAATAGTAGGAGCGATCGCAGTATGGTACAAAACATTGGTATTAAACCAATGCATCCAAGAGAATTCAAAATAATTCACAATGCTTCTATATACCTGATGCATAGGCTTAGTGATTATCCTGAACAAACAATAAGTCATTGGTTAGCTGACGAAAGTAGTACAAGGTATCAACAGCCAAAACCACAGGTACTTAATCATTTTGGAGCTATCCATAAATTATTATCAGGTACTTAGCGTCAGCCTGACGCTAAGTCATCAGAAAAACCCTACTCACCAGCCGGTAGGGTTTTTATTATTAGTATTAGCAGTACCGGAATTCAATCGGAACTCAACCGGAATTCAATCGGAACTCAGTCGGAACTCAATCGGAACTCTAGGAGCCGAAACCATTGCTAATTCAGGGAAGCTGTGTAGTTGAACAATTGTTAACACGAGAGGAGGCAGCCAAACAATTGGAGCCATCAGTTGGAATTAGACAGTTCCAAAAGTATTTAGACTTAGCTTCTTTGTACCTGCCAGAATTTGAGGATTTTCGGGATGAAGATAATGGAGGGTTAAACGGACGAGCGAAATTGACAAACTGGCATTTACCTGTGCTTCAAAGAATTAGAAGTTACGTTTTAGCCAAGGGTTCTTTGAAGAAAGTGGCAATTGAATTAAAAAATCACCCCGAAAAGTTTTTAGGAGCCTAAATCATGATCGTTAAAGAATTTGCACAAGCTCTCAAAAAAGTACCTGGAAAAGTAGTTGATGAGCTACGCCGTCAACATCCAGAGCAAAAATGGACGGTCGATTCACAAGTTCCAGAGGAAATTTTAGCTAGATTCCAAGATATTACCAATAGTGAGAGATTACAGCCTCAACAATCACCTATAGCAGATATACCCGAAGCCACAATCACCAAAGCTGATGAGGCAATTCAACAAGCCTCATACAAGTTGACTGCGGCTGATAAAGAGACTATTTCTGGTGCTATAGCTGTTCAAAATGAGCAATCTAAGATTTTGGGTGCATCAACTGGTGTCACAGGAGCTTTGTTGTTCATGGAATCTTTGATTGGAGCTAAGGGGACGGTATTGGATGCCTTTGCTGAACAATCTATGTTGGAAGTTGATAACCAAATTACCGAAATAGATCAGAGTTTGATTAATTTGGCAGAAGAAGCCTCAACAAGACTGGGGGAGTCGATCAGAAAAAAGGAACAACTCAAAGTACGACTCAATTCGTTACGGGAGAGAGTTTCTTCGATGGGGACACAGATCCGATTTTAGAAGCTTATAAAACAGTAGCGGCATTGTTACAAATCCAAAATGAAACTGTTGCCACTGTTGCCGAAATCCGATTACTTCAAGAACTATTAACTCATCAAAGGAAAAATCAGGTTATGGATATTCTCAGTACGGGATTGTTTGCAACTTCAGTTGTTGGCGCTTTAGGTGGCAGTGCATATCTCGTTGGTAGCGTTGTTGCTACTGGATTAATTGGCAGTGGGGTGTTTATTCCCCTGGGATTACTTGTTGGTGCAGGATTGACATTTCTGGGACGGGCATCAAAGTAAGAGTGATAGGCGCGAGTGTTTCATAAACTGTTTCACAGCACTGTTTCATGAAACAGTTTCAACGGTTTCATCAGTGTTTCAGGGTCGTGAAACACCGTGAAACAGCATTCCCCCGCGTGAAACATCAAACGTGAAACACGAAACAACAGTCCATTCCTTGCTCGAAAGGCATTATAAATGGTAGTGTTTCATCCAACTGTTTCACAGCACTGTTTCACGAAACTGTTTCAACGGTTTCATCAGTGTTTCAGGGCGTGAAACAGCATGAAACATCAAACGTGAAACATGAAACACTAGACAATTCCTTGCTCGAAAGCCGTTATGAAGGGTAGTGTTTCATCCAACTGTTTCACAGCACTGTTTCATGAAACGTTTCAACGGTTTCATCAGTGTTTCAGGGCGTGAAACATGAAACACCTTATTAAAGATATGTGTGAAACATGGGAAAAATTTGTACTAAGAACGCGCTATAGCACAGCAGTCTCATGTATAAGAAACAACTGTACTTAGCTTTGGCTGGTGTTGGCATCTGCATGTTGCCTGTAATCATCCCCTTAGTACCCAAGTTGGGGGCTTATGCAGAAGCCGAAAGATTAAAAGCCACCGAAGGATTAGAACGTCAGCGCATAGAAGAACGGGCAAAAACCAGCGATGCCTTATACGAGGCAGGAGTCATGCCCACAACTCGAAAACTGAGAATCACGAATTATTTTGACAGCAGTAAACGCAATCCCAGACCAGACACAACCCTATATCTTGATGATGAGATTGTTGATGTCTTTGACGCAACGGGTAAGTGTATTGGGCGAATTGAAGAAGGAATTTGGAAGTGGAAATACAAAGCCAAAGGGATTTGTAAAAGCGTTCAAAATATCAAACCAGTGAGGAAAAAGTAATGGCTAATAGTTCATCAAGTGCAGAAACTAATAGTACTGGCAACAGCGATAGTAAGCCTAAAGGTAAGAAGCGATCGCTTGGTGAAATCATCGATTTTTGTGCCAAGGCTGTAGTGATGATTGTCGGCTTACCCATTAGGGCTGCGGCTGCTATCGTTAATCAGTTTGTTGCTAACGGTGGTGCAGGTCGTGCGTTAGTTGGCGGGATTTTATTTCTCGGCGGTTCCATGATTAGCGCTGATTCAACTTGGCAATTAATCTTTCAAGGCCCCCCTGTTTTTCCCTGGTTTGAGCCGGCTTGGAATTGGCTAAATGTGCCGTTTGCACTGTTCAACCCGTTTTTTTACCTTGCATTCATAATTTCTGTAGGCGTTCAGGTAATTGAAGCCCACGCCCTACGCGGTAAGAACCCAGACTCAGCACGACGGGAACTTCAAGACCACATGGTTTATGACCTTGAAACCAAGCCTAATGGCAAGATTGACTTGGTAGGCCAGCTGTGGCAAGACTACAAAACCGCAGGTACACGCGATCGCTCTAGTGCAGGGCTGGTTGTGATTGCGGTTTGGGTGTTCGATATTGTCACCACTTTTGCAGCTCGTAACCCATTTGAATTTACAGCCCCCTTCATAATTCTGGGCTGCATATTGTTTAACATCGGCACAATGATGGCGGGTGAAATTGGGTTTGCCATTTGGCGGTTGACAAAGGATTAGAACGGAAACCGCCCCAGAAACCAATCACTGTAAAAAAGGGCGGCAACGTTTCACCAAGGGAGGCATTTATGCAAAGTAACGATATCCCAAAAATTACAACTAAGGAAACGGAACATTTACGCGAATCATATCCTAGCTTGTCTCACTTGGAAGCTGGCAATATCGCCCAATGGCTGCAAGAGAGAAAAGATGGATTATTTGAAATGGCACGGGCATCTGAGAATGAAGCAGACATGACTCGTGTACTTGGTTTGTTGGCTTCTGGGATCGGAGCAGTTTGTTATGCGGTTAACCCTTTGGCACTAGTTGGTGGTTTAGTCGGTGGTGCTGCGTGGCTATGGTTTGTTGTCGAACACTCCAACCGCACCAAAGAAATTGCGCCTTTGCCTTTTGTGCGTGGTAATTTTATAGACGCTCTAGCTCGTGCTGGGGATTATGATGCGAGGAGCAATTATCAAGCGGATCATCTTGCCAATACTGTTAAATTCCTAGAGCGACAATCAGCAGAAGAGTACACCTTTCTTCATGCTGAGTTTGAAAATATTAGTCAGTATTTAACACAAGTTGAGCCAGGAAAACGCTTTTATGCTTATCGCTGGATGTTTGGCTGGTTTAGCAAGCTCAAGGGTCGTCAGCTACCCACTTATGAAAGCATGGCTCTTCATTTACAGGATGTGACAATTGACAGCCGGGTGAATCGGTCGGAGATAAGTGCCATCGCACAGGCTCAAGCCCAGTTACCACCGACCGTAGATATCAAGCAGTTTCAATCGCTACAGGTAGATATTGGGAAGATGAACCAAGCTGCGGAGTTTTCTAGACCGACAGAGTTACAACCATCTTCCTCTGATGGGCTTGTACCAGAGACTATAATTAATATCCCTCTGACTAATAGGGCAAACGCACTGATCGCTGCTTTAACGAAAAGTGGATTCCAAGTAGAGAATATGATGAGTTCTCAAGTCATTGCGATCGCTGGTACTCAACGAGGTGGCAAAGGAACCTTAGCAGCAATCTTAGCAACATTATCAACTGCACTTGACCCCGGATTGAATACCCAATACTTTACTGCTGGGGTGGACGTTTACCCCTTTGCCTGCAACTTGACCTCTGCTCTTAAATACCCAGATATTGATGCTGATGGGGCTGATCAACTCGTCGCTCGTGATTTATTGAAATTTCTCAAGGGTTTAGATGGAAGCGAACCTTACTCCCATAAAAATTTACTGCTAGTAATTGATGAGGCAATGCGGTTGCTGTCATTGTTGGAGGAGAGCGATCGCACCTGGGCGATTCAATATTTACTTTCTCGCTTCGCTAAGTCGGGTGGTACATTAATTATCGTCTTGCATGGCTCTAACCTGACAAGCGTAGTCGGTAAAGCTACGGCTGGGCTGGCAGATACCTTTAAGCAATCGGTTAACTTTATTGGCTGTGTAGCTCAAGCGGTTAGCGCTGGTGGTCTACGCAAAATGAATGTCGCTAGTGGAGAATATTTCAAAGCCAACCCTAATAACTTTGGAGAACCTGTTATTGGTGGCAACTTGGGCATGATTCCCGAATGGCTAAAGACCCATTTGCACCCAGGCAATGGGCAACCAGATCCAGCTAGAACATTACTTCAGTTCTTCCCGGAATTAGTTCAACAGCATGAAAGGGCAGTCATACCCAGAGGGGAGAAAATTGCTCCATCAGATGCAGTTAATCATCTGGAGTCCATTTTTTCAAAGCCTTATCAAGAACTGGAATTTCTGGAAGTAGAAGAAAATAGTATTTCTGAGGCTGATTTGGAACAGATTGTGGCGATCGTTGCAGCTACTGCTAGCCCTCCAACTTCTTTTGCTGCTATCAGAAACAGCCGCAAGTGGGGCGAAGAGAAAAAGAGTGTCCTTTACTTGAGAAATGCCCTATCACAATTGATTGACACTAACCGATTGTGCGGAAATGAAAAAGATGGTTTCAGCGTTTTTAACATTAACCACTAATATTCGTCACAGTTCCGGTCGAGTTCCGGTCAAGTTCCGGTATTCTTACATTTCCAAGTAAGGCTGAAAAATAGAGTCTTTTTGTCTCTCCAGTAAGTTTTAATTTTTTTCTAAACATTTTCCAGAATGTGGAAGCATCAGGAAGTTTAAAAATGAGCGATAAATTAACCACAACATTACAAAAATTAGCCATAAGTCCAGTTAAAGCAGACAGACTGGCCATTTGTAGATTGGAAAAAGAGTACGGCGCTTCTTTATCAGAAATCGTTGGTGAACTCGAAGATTATGCCATAGTCCATGAATCTATATTAGACGAAAGGGCTAAACCCAAAAATCAGTTCATTATCCTTTGCTGCTATGGCTGTCTTTGGGGCGCAGTTATCGGAATTGCGACGTTATTTATCAAGCCCAGCGTTACTCTAGCGGCGATTGGGTTGGGTTTTACGGCTGGGGTGTCTGGGAAATTATTGGTTCAAAAAGGGGAATAAGTTGAAGGAGTTGAATGAATATTGGCTTTAATTGTTTAGCTGAACTCTTGGATTCATTGGAGTAAATATGTCTTGGTCGAAATCTATTTCAATGGACGTTGCTAATAAAATTTTTGACGTAATTGGAGTTTCTTTTGAGCAGAACGAATTAGAGGGCGGTTACATCGCTAAACATGAACGTTACATAAACTGTCAGATAAAACAACCAACTAAGTGTAATAACAAGATTTTTGCAGGATAATATCTCTGAATAGAATTTTATTTGGCAAAAAGCAATCTTGTCGAGTGTCCTAGCGGAGAGTAACGCACAAACAATTAGCATTAAGTAAAGTTTGGATGCGTTACATTAACAAACACTACAATATCTGCGACTCAGGGGAGTAATGTATTGCGATCGCTATTACTGTGAGTCGTGATTTTTAGGCTATCTCTCTTTTGCTCTTAATATATCGTATATTAGGTATTGGAGGCTAGATCAAATGTCTAGACTTTTAAACTTCATGTAATTACTACAAGAATTTAACCGTGATTACAAATGCTAGTAGCCTGACCCTTGGCGCTCTCCGTCAAACTTTTGGCTTGAGACTCGACTCTAGCGATCGCTTTTTTGATGAATGGTTAAATAATGCGCCGACTCTAACCGAAGCGGAACTACAAGGACTAGATCGCCTCACTCGAAACTATACCTATCTTAGTCAAGAAGAACCACCTCTCGAAGAAATTGTTAAGCTTGTAGTTATATCACCATTGCTAGATTTAGCAGGTTTTTATCAGTTTCCTTTTTTGGTAAAAGCAGAAGTAAGTACCAATATCGAAGTTGCAGATGAAGCTAATGCTATTGCAGTTCAAGGCAGGATTGATATTTTGGTGATTCAAGATAGTTTTTGGATTTTGGTGATCGAGTCAAAGCCTGCAAGACTAGACGTTACGGCGGGAATTCCCCAAGCACTTACTTATTTGTTGAGCGCTCCCAACTTACAGTCAAGTTGTTATGGAATGGTTACAAACGGAAGAGAAGTATTGTTTTTGAAATGCGATCGCCACCAAAATGTCCCTCAATATACTAGATCCAATACTTATCGGTTACTTGAAAATACATCAGAACGTATCCAAGTTTTGCAGGGACTTAAACAAATTGGGGCTTATATTGGCGATTTGAGGAGTTAGGCGATCGCTATTCCTGTGAGTCATGATTTTTAGGCGATCGCTTAATAATTATTGGTCTTTGCGGCGGGACACATTCTTAAAGGAATCGCCAATAACTTCTCGGAACTTATCAACGAAGTAAATCATTTTTGATGGAAAAATCTTGACCAGAAACAGTCAGCATTAACGGGCTTATCGGTTAGGTATAACGATATAACGCAGCAGCGGCAGATAGCCTCGAACTCAGCACAGAGAGCTTTCGTCCGTCCCCTGCCGTGACATGTTAGGCAAACTCACATTCTCCACTCTTGTTTCAGGCAGCACTTCTTGTATTTTTTTCCGCTCTCGCATGGACATTTTTCATTGCGCCCTATTTTCTTCGATTGTCTAGGTTCAGGGGCAAAATTAATCTTATTATTTCCTTTAAGGTTTTGAGGTTTGGGCAAATCTTGCACTAATTCATCCATTTCATTAGACTGAACCCAGTCGTATTCTTTATTTACGCCAAATCTTAGCCTCGGAACTTTTTGCCCAACACAAATTCCAAACCATGAGCTTGCTTTGTGTGTGTACTTTCTTCGTTCACAGTGACTTTCTAAACGAGGTACGGATATAGATTCATGATCATCGTTACAATGGATAGTCAAACCTAATCCCCCCTCGCTTATTTCAAGAGTTAGATCATGGTGCTGACCATCCTTTCTGCCTCGCTTAATTAATTCAGCGATACCATTGTTTATCATCTCAATGGCATCGCTGCTCATCGAGAGCAATGTAAATCCAAGACTAATTATTGCAGAATGCTCAAGCTTATCTATATCTCTTATTATTTGATCGAATACCGTCCCTTTGTATTTTGTTAAAATTCCCTCTGGAGTATCTGAACCTGGAGCGCCATCTCGTCTTGTTAGCATCGCAAGATCAAGATCAACACATATATCATCCCCAATTTGCATCATTGCATACTTATTATCTATCCACAAATTCTGTTTCAGATGATAAGAAAGAATGGTTAACTCATGAGTAGAGAGAATTTTGTCACCGTAAGATATCCGCCTATTTACATAACTCAAGAAATGTAAGGGCGACTGCAACATTTCTGTCATTACATCAAGCAAAAAAACATCCATTACAAATGGAGGTTTTATATTTTTAGTTTCCTGGAATTCTAAAAACTGCCTTGCTTGGAACGAGAGAGCTGGATAATGCTCAGAAATCACACACAAAGGATAAATTTCTTTATACTCTCGATTAATATTTAGCTCTTTTCCACTCTTATCAACAAGCTTATATTTTTTATCGTTTAATAGTGTGGCGCACAAATAAGCTTGATCGTAAGCCTCCTGGATAGCTTTCTTAAAATCAGACTGTAAGCTGTTATCGTTACCTTTACGTGAAGGAATAGTCAGCTTCTTTGACTTCGCCTGTAGAATTATTGCTCTGTCGGCGAAAATGACCAATACATCAATTTCACCAGCCTGCTCTTTAGAATTGTAGATATCAATGTTTGAAAATACGCGCTCCTCGCCAAATACAAGTTTCAATCTTTCAGCAGAAAAGTTTTCAGTAAATTGACCTCTATGCTGGTTCGCAATATTTTTATAGGCTTTATCATCGTTAAACCAGAAAAACGGTGTTTCATATAATGCCTGCTCTAAACTATAAAATTGAAATAATAAATATTCATCCTCTGGAAGCTGAATAATTGGATAAGCATTTTTAGGATTAAAATCATCTAAAGAGTTGAATTTATCCATGTTAATAGATGATACAAATGACTCGATGATCAGTTTTACAGTATCAATTTCAATATTTGAGATATCACTAATTTCTTTAGCCGTAAACTTATATACTGAAAGAACAGTCCATTCGCTAGGATCTTTATTAAAAAGCTCTCGCACTACGTTATTAGCTTTATCGTTCCGCAGCGATTTTATTGATGTCATCACATCAATAACTTGCTGAATAGAAAATCCTTTATTTGTCAAAAACCAATTATTATCTTTTTCATATTTTATCTTTGAAAGGTCTCTGTATTGAAAATCATATGCACTTTCTCCACCGTAAAAAATCGCCTCTCTCAAGACTAAGCCATCTCTAAATGGATTGAAATTCTGATCCCCAATTTTATTTGGATTAAATATGTATTCCATTGGCGGCATCATAGACTGATGAATTTCTTTCAGCAAAGAATCAGTCTTGTCAATGTATCTTTGGATTACTTCAGGCGATGGCAAGTCTATATTTAGTTGTTTTTTGCAAGCAAGTCCTACAAGAGTTGATATTTCAGTCCTCACCAAAATATCCCTCGATAACTGCTGAAGCATATCCTCTGGAGTTAATGTATCAGCATATTCAATTATGTCGTTCTGATAGCAAAGACTAGCAATTGCATGAACGTATCCTGGAGAAGCACATATTTCAGCTAACTCCGAAAAAATCTCAGATTCTTTTCTGACTGCCTCTCTCACAAATGCTTGCTCCAATACTATAATTTTTGAGTGCCTAACCGCACTGCTTCATTCACCCTTGAGACAAAAAATCATCCGGCTATGTCTTTACCACTCTCGTAAGCCATAACTCTGGGTTTTATCTTCTTGAGAGGGACTACTTTCGATTGCTTGGGTACTTGTGGCGGACGGCATGTTTCACAGTAGAGCGGTCGCACACCAAAAGTTTCTCGTTGTGTGGGTTGTTCGCACTGCTTACACACAAAGTTAAAAACGCGAGTGTGAATTTCCCGCTTGTGCGCTCTGACAGTGTACTCTCGGACATCGATTGTTTTGCTTGCCATTGCCTATTGCAATTAGTGACTTTTTGGATCTTAGCCTTTGCTAAGAAGATTTCAATGGTTTGGGTAAACATAATCACCCGTTTTGTGAATGGGAATTTTCATGGCTACGCCAAAGCCAGAGTGAGAGTTGCAACGACCAAACACACGCTTTCTTTCCCAACTGCAACGCCTTACCACATTGAAAAATCACAAACCTTTGGAATTAATTATGGATATCCAAGCTATTCTCACCCTCACGATCCAAGCAGTCGTTATAAGCTTTGTTGCGCTGATGGTTTTTGACTTCATAGATGGTTTATGGGTTGTACCTTTGCCGCCAATCGGATGGGAGCCATCGGTTATTGAACAGCCCACAGTTTCTGCAACTTCCCCACAACCTACTCCACAACAGGAAATCCAACTACAAGCCACTCCAAGGGCAATCGCATTTGAGAAGATTTCCCCCGCATTCCTCACAAGTTTGAAATGCAGAGGGGCGGAGGGGAAAGAACTTGGCACATTGAACTCTCCTCTGCTCCCACTAGTGAACCGGCACTTGCAGAGGCTTTGAGCAAGGCGTGAGAAATCCGGGTCAAACGGCTACGCCAAAGCGAAAGTGATGTATTCATATAATAGATATGGTCAGCCTTATAGCCACACAAGGAACTCTATTTGACCTAGAAACAGTTCTGGACTACGGACAATCAATCCTCAACGTTGCTCAAGAACTCACCAAATCACTGATTGAGAAACGGACTATCGGGACTAAAACAATTCAGTCCCAGATGAATCGCCACTTTCACGGCACGGCAGCAGAGGGCGCATGGCAGTGGAAAGATGCTTACGAAGCTCTTGAAGTAGCACAAATATTATATCTGCGCCAAAAAGGTTACAAGCTTTTATTAGAGTCGCCGCTAACAGTATTATTGGAATTGGAGAAGTTAGTAGCCCTTTGTCCAACGCAAACACGGCGCAGTGAAGAGTCGGTACAGCTTCAGCAATTCTCCACCCCTCTGCCGCTATCATTTCTGGTAGCCAAAGCAGGATTTATACAAGCTACTGATTTGGTGCTGGAGCCATCAGCCGGGACTGGTTTGTTAGCACAAATGGCTAAACTACAAGGCGCAAGTCTGATGCTCAACGAGCTTGCACCCGATAGATCGAAGATTCTGCGGCGATTATTCCCTGGTACACCATTATTCTCAGTAAACGCGGAACAAATTAACGACTATCTGGTTGGCAAGACTCAGCCCTCAGTTGTGCTGATGAATCCACCTTTCTCTGCATCTCCCAAAATCAACAGTCGCAACCCCGACGCAACTAAGAGCCACATCAACTCGGCATTGCAAAGACTGGCTGACAGTGGACGGCTGGTAACAATCACAGCCAACTGGTTTTCTCCAGCTAACCCAAGCTGGCGAGAGACTTTCCTTAAGTGGCAGGAGAAGGCACGAGTTTTAATGTCAGTCGGGGTTAACGGCAAGGTGTACTCAAAGCATGGTACACAAATCGATACCAGAATCACAGTAATTGACAAAGTTCCGGCTGACTCCAGCGAAATACCTTGCATTACTGAAACTTTAAATCTGCCCGAACTGCTGGCGTTGATTGAGCAGTTGCCACAGCGATCTTCGTGGGAACGCTCAGAAAAAGTCAAAGCTGCTGCGAAGGCAATTGTTGTTCAATTGCCAAAGCGTATTACAGTTGCACAACCAGAAACAGTTTCCTTTCTTCCAGACGACTTAGTAGTGCTGGAATATGAGGTTATTGAGTGGATGGCTAGTGAGGGTTTGAAAGATACTCTATACGAAACCTATCGCCCACAGCGAATCCGAATCAAGGACGCTTTGCCTCATCCCTCATTGCTTTGCGAAAGTGCAGCCTTAGCACTTGTCTCACCACCGGCTCCAACTTACAAACCACATCTCCCACGCAACATTATCACACAAGGCTTGTTGTCAGAGGCACAACTTGAAAGCGTTATTTACGCAGGTCAGGCGCACTGTGAATTTTTGTCTGGGTCTTATATTGTGGATGATTCATGGGATAATGTGACTGTAGCGGCAACTGGCGAAGAAAATGCCGTAAAATTTCGGCGTGGCTGGTTCTTAGGCGATGGGACAGGCGCGGGGAAAGGAAGACAATGTGCAGGAATCATCCTCGACAACTGGTGTCAGGAACGAAGAAAAGCCATTTGGGTATCAAAGAGTTCTGCTCTTATTGAGGACGCACGTAGAGATTGGTGTGCGCTCGGAGGTAGTGAAAAAGATATCATTGACCTGAGTAACATCAAACTTGGCGACCCCATCCCTTTCACCCAAGGTATTCTGTTCTGCACCTACTCAACTCTGCGCTCTCTTCATAACGGCAAAAGTCGGCTTAAGCAAATCGTTGAGTGGGCTGGCATTGGCTTTGAGGGAGCGATCGCTTTCGACGAGTGCCACAGCATGGGTAACGCAATGGCACAAGAGGGCAAACTCGGTATGGTTGCAGCATCCCAGCAAGGCATTGTTGGGCTGAGGTTGCAAAACGCATTACCGCAGGCACGGGTTGTCTACGTATCGGCGACCGGAGCGACGAAGGTTTCTAACCTATCTTATGCAAATCGTCTGGGGCTTTGGCAGACTGGAGATTTCCCTTTCACCTCCCGTGAGGATTTTGTGGAATCCATTGAGGGCGGTGGTATCCCTGCGATGGAAGTGGTCGCCAGGGATCTCAAGGCTTTGGGACTGTATCTGGCGCGGAGCCTCAGTCTAATAAAGCTTGAGCTTAAAATTTTTCTACTTGGTTAATATTTTGACTATTAGGAGAAATCATGCTAAATTTTTCCAAAAAATAGACAAAGTATATTTAATTAATCAGCAATAATCAAATGCCTGACAATTTAGAACCACAGCCAGAAGAAACAAAAATAATCAAATTTAATCCACCGCAGTCTGGTAATTCTGCTATCTTAGCAAAGCAAGGCAATTTGGATTTACATAACGTTAGGGAGAATATTATTGAGCGTATTAAAAATGCTGATAATTCCGAACTTCCTGAATTAATAAAGATTTTAGATAATTTACAACCTCAAATTGATAGAGAAATCGCAGAAAAACTAGCTTTAGCTAAATTCGAAGCGATCCAAAAACAAACGGCTGTTCAGGAAAAACAAGCTATACTAAAAATTAATAATCTTCAGCAAGAAACTAATTTGGCCCGTAAAATCGAAGTTACAAATATAACCTTTAAATTTGTAGGCTCAGGTATTGGCTGTTTCATTGGTTTGTATTTGATTTTAATAGGCAATCCATTCGTTGGCCCATTAATATTAATTCTAAGTTTAGCTACCTATCTAAATATACC
>NZ_JAAGOG010000399.1:0-2365 GCF_010747425.1 Nostoc sp. UIC 10630 | reverse complement strand
TCCACTGATGTATAAAATATTCTTTCCTAAATTTTACTCATCTCAATGATTTTTTTGCACTTGTGAGAAATCCGGGTCAAGCAATGGCGTAGTCCATCGCCTCCTCAATCGATTTCTCATGAGTGATTGCCGAAGCCCTGCTGTTGACAGTACAGGTAGTGGGCTTGAGTAATCTCCAAGTCACAAGATGGAGTTCTATGAAGTAAAAAATATAGGTTCTTCAGTACGTAGTATGCTGGACTTTTAATTAAAGTCCTTTACTTGCCTTGAAAATCAAGCCTTACAGGGAGTTATAGCTTCAATTTCCGAATCAAGGCTCAAATGCTAATACTAACGGCTGTTATTATTGCCCAGTATGGGTTTGAAGCTTATTTTCAGACGTATTTAGCATAAGAAGTAATGAAGAGCCAAAATATATGAGTAATACTGAGTTTCATCCTTGCCCAATCTGTTCGACCCCAACTCGATATTTTCCAAGATATCCACACACAGTTTGCAATGATTGCTATAGCAAAGCAAGTGATGCTCAGGGACGAAAATTGAGTTTTTTTAATACCTCAATGAGTGGAGGATTTGAGGGAGTTATAACTGAAACTAAAGAGAAGTACGAAAGCCATATTTGCTATATTGATGGCGTAAAATGCTGCGCTGATGAAGCTCGGTTTGGCGGGATTGTGATTGAAACGATGATAAATGATGATTTTTCTAATCACTAGGAAACCGTATTTAGATTATTAACTTATACTCCGTGTTTGACCGTGGTCTATCAGACTGGGTGCGATTGCGTCCATCAAATGGGAACCATGTTATGTAATTGCGTTCCTGGACACCATGAAATTATTGAATTTTCTCAAATCCAAACCAGTCACTATAGTCTTAGCGATTGCAGTAAACATCACTTTCATTGATATACATTCTTCTAGTTCAAAGCTTCCTATAAGCAAGAGTACAATTACTCAGTCCCAACCAAAGATTCAACTTGTTCACACACTGACTGGGCATAAAAAAGTGACTTTTGGTGTTCGAGCCGTTGCGATTAGCTCTTCGGGGCAAACCCTGATTAGTGCAGGTAGAGATGATACAATTAAATTCTGGAATTTACGTACTGGGAAATTACTGCGTAGTTTAGACGCTCACTCAGATGGTATTACTTCAATAGCTATTAGTCCAGATGGTAAGCGAATTGTAACTGGTGGGATAACCACCCCAACAATGAAGGTTTGGGATTTACGCACTTTCCTTATGCTTGACAGCGACATTGGACATACCCAACCGGTAGAAACCGTTGCGATTAGTTCAGATGGTAGGTTGATTGCTAGTGGCAGTGACGATGGCACAATCAAGCTTTGGGATTTACACACGCTTAAACAGCTTGATACCATTCCTGCACACTCAGGATTTGTGAGTAAAGTTGCATTTAGCCCTGATATGCAAACCCTTGTGAGTAGTGGGGGTGGCGATGATAATACAATTAGGCTGATTGATTTACAAACTAAAAAAACACGCCATATTCTCAAAGGGCATAAAACCGGAGTTGATGCTATTGCCATTACTCCAGATAGCAAAAAGCTTGTTACTGGTAGTTTTGGTCAGCTAGTTTCTCGAAATCGTGCGATTAGTACTCTGAAATTATGGAATCTTCAAAGTGGAAAACTACTGCATGATTTTAGTGATAATTTTAATTCAGTTGAATCTCTTGTAATCAGCCCGAATGGAAAAATTCTGATTTGCGGCAATTATGATGGCAGTATTAAACTGTGGAGCTTAGAGACTTTAAAGCAGTTGCATACCTTTCAAGATGGTTCCAGTTCGGTTTTAGGGCTTGCTCTGAGCCGGGATGGTAAAACCCTTGTTAGTAGCAATGAGGATAGCATTATACATATTTGGCAAATTAAATAACTGCATTAGCCCTATTTTTGGCGCATAGGAACTTCTAAAACGAGAAGCTGGTTACAAATACAGAACTTAACTTTAACCATCGATATTCTCGTTTAAAAAGTACGACTAATTTCAAAGTAAAATTTTCACTAGTTTTTGGAGTTGCTAGGGAAGCACAGAATAAAGGTAGTATCTGAAGATGATGGAATCCCCAAGAAGTTATTACGATGCTGAGTTTGGACAGATTATATTGGAAGATAACTATTGGACTTTAGCACAATGTGCTGTTTTGGGCGATCGCCGTGTACGGATTTGTGTGGATTTTGAACAGGGGCAGATTGGGAAACTTTCATTGCTTCAGCGTGAAGCTATTCGGCAGGCTCTAGCCTTGTCACCCGATGTGTTACACGTCACTGCTCCTCTGGTGCTGCAAAATTATGATGTATATCGTGACATGATTGGAGATGAGTCAATGCCTGTGTTGGCT
>NZ_JAAGOG010000151.1:0-20513 GCF_010747425.1 Nostoc sp. UIC 10630 | reverse complement strand
AGGGGGAAAGGGGAAGGGGAAAAATACTAAGTCCTAACTCCTAAACTCAGCACAAAAAAAGGGGGGAAAGAGCAGTACATAAGCCGGGTTCTGTTCTCTTGCGAGGGCAGTTATCTATCTGGGACGCTTGTTACCAAACGCCTCTAGCGGCTCTCGTTGAGCGGAACTGGTAAAAGACCAACCGTAGTTCCTATCGCCTTGCTCCCAACCGGGGTTTACCGAGCCAGCACCTCTCGATACTGCTGGTGCGCTCTTACCGCACCTTTGCACCCTTACCAGATCAATTAAAAATGTAAAACTAAAAATTAAAAATTGATTGCTCATTTTACATTTTTAATTTTTAATTGATCTGGCGGTATCTTTCTGTGGCACTATCCTCACGATCGCTCGCACTGGACGTTATCCAGCAAGTTTGGTCTTTCGGGAGCCCGGACTTTCCTCAAATCAGTGACTATGACTGATCTGCAACCGCCTGCGTCTACTCTCTCCTTAGATCCAGTGTAATCTTGGATGGCGTAGTCTGTCTGGTTGCTATTGCTTTTTTTTATTCCAAGGTAGAGCGTAAGTCCAAGGTAGTTTCCTGACTGTGAAAGGACAATTGATAATGCTAATGGGAGGAAAATCACGACCTGGGGCTAGACCTAAACGCACTTCAGACACTCTAAGTACCAGTTGTAGGGAAAAGTCCAACTCCTTTTTTCTGTTAATAAAGTCGTTGTACAGCTTTTTTTGCCCCTTTTGCAGCCCGTTGATATCAATTAGTGGTTTTTTTGCTGAATAGGTTCCAGCTACTTGATCGCGCTCAAATACATCTTCTGCTGTCACCGTTTCAGAAAGTGTTTTTTTAGGAGCAATCAAGCTAGGACTTTGGGGTACTGCTAAGTCGCGGGTTAAATCTGGTGATTTCCGAATGACGCGACGCGATTGCTTGCTATGTTCAACGACTAAAGAACTGTTATCCCAGTCAACATATAAGGCAACATTATCAGATTTATTTTCAATGCTAATTCCTAAATCTTTCAAATCGTCAATTGGGTATGAGGCTTTGAGTTTAAAGGAAATTCCAATTTTATCATCGAGATTTTGTTCTTTGAGTTGCTCGTCAACTATTCCTTTTTTAAACTCAAACTTTACTTGATCATCGATGGATTCAACCATACGGTTAAAAATATAGGAAACACCGATAATATAAACTGTCAAAACTATTAAATTCTGGTCGCTACTCCTCATAAATTAAAATATTAACTCCCGGTAATAATGAATGTATATTTGATTCGTCGTCCATCTGCAATTATTAATTACGCTTAATTGTTACAGAGTTTTGCAACCAGCCACGTTGCCAAAAAAAGAATAGCAACCCAAGTGCGATCACTGCCATAACTGCCAAACAAAGTGGATAACCCCAATACCAATTCAACTCAGGCATATTATATGGCGATTTTTCGGTATTGAAATTCATACCATATATTCCGGCCACAAAAGTCAGTGGAATGAAAATTGTTGAAACTATCGTTAGCACCTTCATGATTTCATTCATTTTGTTGCTCACTGCCGAAAGATACACATCCATTAATCCAGATGCTAGTTCTCGATAAGTTTCTACCATGTCCATAACTTGCACTGTATGGTCATAACAATCTCGCAAGTAGATTCGCACTTCTTCACTAATCAAATCACTGCCATCTCGAATCAAAGAATTAATTGCATCTCGCTGAGGCCAGATAGCACGACGTAATTGCAGTAGTTCTCGCCTAATTTGATAAATATTTTGTAGTGTTTGTGGGGTTGGTTTAACTATTACCTCCTCTTCCAACTCTTCGATTCGCTCCCCATAAAGCTCTAGTACCGGGAAAAAGCCATCAATAATGGCATCTAACACGGCGTAAGCTAAATAATCTGCTCCTTGCTTACGGATGATACCTTTGTTTTTTTCAATTCGCGATCGCACCGCTTCAAAACAATCATGTTCTGGTTCTTCTTGGACTGTCAGTAAATAATTTTTACCTAATATCAAACTTACTTGCTCGCTGTAAAAACCACACGATCTTTCTTTTGGTACTACCATGCGGGCAATGAATAGTAATTGATCTTCATAATCCTCTGTTTTAGGACGCTCTGGTACATTGACTATATCTTCTAAAACGAGAGGATGTAATTCAAAAACGTGACCCAATCGTTGTAATATATCTTGACTACCTAAACCTTGTACATCTACCCAAGAAATGGATTCCATCTCCAGATATGGAACACATTCTTCTGGAGTTGCCATTTGTTTGCGGATGAAATTGGTTTGGTTATAGTCAATCAAGAAAATTATCGGTGGCGGAGAATCTTCATCAATAAAAATTGTTCCAGGTATAGTACCTGGTTGGTGATGGAACTCATCTTTTTTATATAGCCTAGTTACTATTTTGGGAAGACGACGCAGTTTTCGTACCATACAATATTACCTACATTGGGAATTGGGAATTGGGCATTGGGAATTGGCAATTGGGAATTGGCAATTAAACAAGTTCCTCTTTTCACAGTTCTTAGTAAAGAAGTAAAATTCCCTACTCAGCACCCATGAGGCGTTTTTATTTATTTCAGCTTTTGCTATTAATATTACAAAAATTAATACAAAGACTATAATTTTTGAATTAAGCAGTTCTTTAGATTTGGGAATTTAGGAATCAGCATTTTTTTTGTAGTTAGTTGTATTCATGACTAATTACTGATAACCATGATGAAGACTTTTATTTATGCCCAGCTACTTCCCAGCAATAGAGATAACATATCGGCTCTGAATCAGCAATGCTATAAAAAAACAGTTTGCCTTAACAAGACAAACTGCTGAAAAAATATTTATCTGGGTGAGCAGAAGTTAGAACATGCCCATGCCGCCCATGCCACCCATACCGCCCATGCCACCCATGCCACCCATGCCGCCCATACCGCCCATGTCAGGAGCAGCAGCAGCGGATTTCTTCTCTGGCTTTTCAACAACGATCGCTTCGGTGGTTAAGACCAAACCAGCAATGGAACCAGCATTTTGCAAAGCTGAACGCACGACTTTGGCGGGGTCAATAATACCAGCAGCAATCAAGTCTTCAAATTCGCCAGTAGCGGCGTTGTAGCCAATGTTGAACTCGCTGTCTCGGACTTTCGAGACGATTACAGAACCTTCTGCACCAGCGTTGTCTGCTATTTGGCGCAAGGGGGCTTCTAGCGCTCGTTCGACAATATCAGCCCCAATTCTTTCTTCGTCATTTTGTAGGGTCTTTTTAATCTCTTGTACCTTCTTAGCTAGGTGAATTAGAGTTGTCCCACCACCAGGAACAATACCTTCTTCCACAGCAGCTTTAGTAGCATTCAGCGCGTCTTCAATCCGCAGTTTACGGTCTTTGAGTTCGGTTTCGGTTGCCGCACCCACTTTAATCACTGCCACACCGCCAGCGAGCTTGGCGATGCGTTCTTGCAGTTTTTCTTGATCGTATTCAGAATCGGTTTCTTCCAACTGCCTGCGAATTTGACCAATCCGCTTTTGCACTTCTGGCTTGGTGACACTGCCAGCTACAATGGTGGTGCTTTCTTTGTCAATGGTGATTTTGCGAGCAGTTCCCAGTGCTTCTAGAGCAGCGGTATCTAGGCTCAAGCCGATTTCTTCAGAAATCAACTGTCCATCGGTGAGAATAGCAATATCTTCTAACAAAGCTTTGCGGCGATCGCCAAATCCAGGTGCTTTAATTGCAGCCACAGCTAGTACACCCCGCGCTTTGTTCACTACCAAAGTTGCCAAAGCATCACCTTCGACATCTTCAGCGATGATTAGCAAGGGCTGACCAGAACGGGCGACTTTTTCCAAAATTGGTACTAAATCTTGGATGCTGCCGATTTTTTTATCTGTCACCAAGATCCGGGCGTTTTCAAATTCCACGATTTGCCGCTCGTTGTTGGTGACAAAGTAGGGTGAAATGTAACCCCTGTCAATCTGCATCCCTTCAACTACTTCTAGTTCAGTAGTTAGGGATTTAGATTCTTCAACGGTAATTACACCATCTTTGGTGACTTTTTCCATTGCTTGAGCTAACATTTGACCAACTTCTTCATCGTTACCAGCAGAAACAGTGGCAACTTGAGCGATCGCACTTCCTTCTACTGGCTTGGCTATCTTGGCAATTTCCAGTACCAATGCCTCAATAGTTTTGTCGATCCCGCGTCTCAAGCTAACTGGGTTACTACCCGCCGCGACGTTCTTCAAACCTTCCCGAATCAAGGCTTGTGCTAAAACTGTGGCGGTGGTTGTACCATCCCCAGCAACATCTTTAGTTTTTGAGGCCACTTCTTGGATGAGTCTTGCACCAGTATTTTCCAAAGGATCTTCTAATTCAATTTCCTTGGCAACAGTGATACCATCGTTGACAATTTGAGGTGCGCCAAATTTTTTCTCTAAAAGGACATTACGACCTTTAGGCCCCAAGGTGATTTTTACGGCATCAGCAAGGGCGTTAACACCCCTTTCTAGAGCTCGCCGCGATTCCTCGTCAAATGCAATAATTTTCGCCATGTTTTATTTCTCCAGCGCTTCCATTAGACAATTTAGCACTCACAGAGCAAGAGTGCTAATCTCTCAATCAGCTCAAGTTACAAATGGAAATAAAAAAAATTGATTAATATACAGGTGATGTTCTTTATAGATACTGGCAGTAATGCTTGAATTGGGAGATGAATCTAGACAACTCCCTTAAGTACCTTGGCATTGCCGACCCTAGCGGCACCGGCTGGTTGGCAGTAGTATTTACGTTCCTTTTGGCTTGGCTTGTAACGTGGCGTTCAATTCCGACAGTCCGCAAATTCGCCTTACGGGTAGGCTGGGCTGACCAACCCAACGCTCGGCGACTCAATCGCGAACCTTTACCCAATGCAGGGGGGCTGGCTATCTACGCGGGTGTCATTGCCGCGCTGGTATTAGCTAGCCTTTTACGACCGATCGAACTCCAAAACGTATTGGCTCAGGTGCTCACTATTCTGTTAGGAGGTTCGATATTAGTCCTGGTGGGCTTTATCGACGATCAGTTCGGCTTACCACCCTCTGTTCGATTGTGGGCGCAAATTGTCACGGCACTGTTGCTAGTAGCTAATGGTATCAGTGTAAGAGTGCTGTTTGGTACTCCCATCGACTCGTTCCTGTCTATGTTGCTGACAGTACTGTGGGTAGTAGGAATTACCAACGCCATCAACTTGATGGATGGTATGGATGGTTTGGCAGGAGGAATCAGCTTTATTACCGCTATGAGTTTGTTGGGGGTTGCAGCCCAATTTAATAACCGTGCGGCGGCAATCTTGGTACTTGCAGCTTTAGGAGGTGCTGCATTAGGCTTTTTGCGCCATAATTTCCATCCGTCGCGAATTATTATGGGTGATGCCGGAGCATACTTTTTTGGCTATGTGCTGGCAGCAACTAGTATTTTAGGCAAACTGCAACAAAACACAGTTTATGCACTAATTCCCACGGTTTTATTTCTATTGTTGCCAGTAATAGACACTACCCAAGTATTTGTACGGCGGCTACTAGCAGGAAATAACCCTCTTAGTACTCCTGGCAAAGATCATCTGCACCACCGCTTACTTGCTTGGGGACTTTCCCAGCGCCATGCTGCGTTCACGCTTTGGTCAATTACCTTATTTTTCAACTTGCTGGCAATGAGAATACAAGGCATGAGTTTGGCTGTGATGATGACTACCGCCAGTAGTATTGTCATTCTTTTGGGCTTTACTGTCTGGCAAAGAATACGCCAACAGCCTTAGTTGCTTGTAGGGTCAGCATTACAATGCTAGCCCTACTCGTCTGTCTCATTAAATTTGAAAGAGCAGAGAACGAACCGTGTTCGCGCAGCGTCTCGTTAGAGAAGGACGCAAAGAGCGCGTTCGCGCAGCGTCTCGCAGAGAAGGAAGAAAATTCACCAAAAATTCAAGCTTGATAACATTACGAATTACGAATTACGAATTACGAATTACGAATTCAGATGCAATATCTAAAAATCTACCCCTCGTTTAAGTTCTACACCTTGATTTGCATAATGTTTGTGGCAATAAACCTCTGAATGAACGCTAGCCAAGTCGAAGTATGCTGGTTGATTTTGACAGCGGCCAGTGATGATGATTTCGGTGTCGCGGGGTTTGCGGAGCAAAGCTTGAACAATGGGTTCAACGGGGAGTAATTCTAAGTCAACGGTAGGATTGAGTTCATCGAGAATAATAGTTTTATACATTCCAGAGGCGATCGCAACTTTTGCGATTTCCCAACCTCGTTCGGCTTCTACATAATCTAATTCTTGCCGGGAATTGCGCCAAACAATCGCATCTCCACCACAGCGCTGATGATCCACTACTTCTGGATATGACTGCTGCAAAGCGGCGATCGCAGCATCTTCTGTGTAGCCGCTACCACCTTTAAGCCACTGCATAATTAACACACGGGTAGACCCTGGATGATTAATTCCCCTACCAATGGCCTGTAAAGCTTTACCCAAAGCACTAGTAGACTTGCCTTTACCAGCACCAGTATAAATTTCAATCCCTTCAAGGAATAAGGCTTTGGCTGTGGGATGGTGATGAGGTTTCATTTCTGAGTGCAAATCTGCAATATCGAGCAACTTTTGCGGTGCGGCGCGTCCGGTAGCAATGATTTCTAATTCTTGGGGTTTGGATTTTAATGTCTTTACCACTTCATCTACTGGTAGTAAACCCAAATCCAGAACGGGGTTAATTTCATCCAAGACGACAACTGAATATAAACCGCTAGCGATCGCACCTTTGGCAACATCCCAACCCCGCATCGCCTCATTTCGGTCAAAGGTAGTAATTTCTTCTGGGCCAAAAAATTCGGCTCTCCCAGTGCGAACCTGGTCTATTAAATGGGGAAACCCACGTTGCAAAGCTGCGATCGCTCCATCTTCGTCATAATCACGTTCCGGCCCTTTTAAAAAGCGCAGCAGTAAAACACGGTTAGAATCGCTAGGGGTATTTATCCCTAAGCCAATAGAGCGCAAAACTACCCCCAAAGCCGCTTGAGACTTACCTTTACCCACGCCATCGTAAACGTGAATTTGACCAATGAGCCGTTCTTGACGCACTTGCGCCGTGCGAATACCGATACCGTTCCTTGTCATCTCTCGAAAAGCTATAAGTGGCAGTCTTTAATCTTACCTAACGTCTTGTAATCTTAGGTAGAGAAACTACCCCTCTAGCGTCTCCGTACAAGCATCAGCTTGATGTATTAACAATATCAATCAGGGAATACTGGCACACGAGCATAGTAAAGGACAAGAACAATGTAATAATTTCCCCCATCACCCTCACTATCCCAGTTATACTCTCTACAGTTAAACCTTACCCTTGACCATTTATGCCTGAGAATTGGATGCTTCCGAGGATTTTTCCCATTGGTGGAATTCTGTTTGACTTTTTATTTGTACTGATTGCCATCCCCATCGAAGCTTATCTTTTGCATTATCGACTCAAATTTGACAAAAAAACTAGTACTTTTTATGCTATTTCTATCAATTTATTTTCTAGTGTAATTGGTTGGTTCATATTTTTTGTATCAGAACCGATTTTACCGCTCCAGGTGAGAACAGAATTAATTAATTATATGTTTTTTAATAACTTTAAATCACCTAATACACAAGGGTTATTAATATTAACTGCTTTTATAATTTTCTTTTCTACTTTTCTAATGAAGTTTTTCATTTTAAAGGTATTGTTACTATCATTAAATGAGCAACTTCTTAAAAAACAAGAGGAAGAGGAAGCACCAATATCTCAACGTCGGCGATGGCGGACTTTTGGCAACTTGAAATTCCAAAGTAATAATTTAATAATTACTGTACTAATAGCGAATTCCCTGAGTTATAGTGCTATAACTCTTGTTTTATTATTTAGTGCGAAATAGGAAGATTTTACTTAAAAGGAAGACGAGTGATTAATTAATTAGGTGGAAAGAGGAACATGAATACGCTACTTAAAGATGTATTTGGAATTTTTAAATTTGCGGAAGGGCTTTATGCAGGAATTAGAAAAGTATTAGTTCCACCCAAAGCTTATTCTTGGCAGACATTTATTTATTTGAGTGTTTTTTCTTGGGTACTTTCATATTTAGCTACAGGCTATATCAAAGATATTATTGCCTTTTTCGGTTGGTTATTTTTAATTGCCGGCACAGCTTGGTATACAACTCAAGATCCTTTGAGAGTTCCTGGCACTTTTATGCCAGTTGGGGCAGTAATCACTGGATTCTTAGTAAGTGTTTTTGCTTTTGGAAATCAACAGGATGTAATTACACCAAGAACAATCGTTTTTTGGCCGACAATTTCAGCACTAATTACAGCAATACCGGAGTTTATTGAAGGAAGTGACACCGACGCTAAAGCGAGAATTCCTAAGCCACAAGACCGCCAAAGAATCATAATTTTAGTTGCTAGTAGTATGCTACTAAGTTGCTGGATTCAGTTTTACTTTGTAATGGATCATTGGTTTCAACAATATCCTAGTTTGCAAGCAGATACTTTTAAACGTAGTACCGTTGTTGTCAGAACAGAAGAACGGGTAAAAGTACCGCAAAACGGTGTTGTAATTCTAGAAAGACTTCAACCAATAGTAATAGAACAAATAAATCAAACACCTTGGTCAGAAGTAGAGAAATGGTTGCTTGAGGCAAAACAACGAGTAGGAACTCTAGGTAGAGCAGTAATTCAAAAAAGCCTGGGTAAATATGAAGAGAAAGATTTATGGCGCATTGAGCCGCGTGTAGCTAATACTAAGTCTGGATATATATTAGATTTATTAAGTATTTGGATAGGGCCAAGTTCTAACCCACGGGGTTATTTTTTGAGAAAATCTTGTCGAATTGAACCAGTTGCAGCAACCAGCAATTCAGGTAATAAGATTACAGTTGCAGAAATTGAATGCGATCGCGCCAGTAAATTAATTGCCGGATCGCCGCCTCCGCAGCAGTGAGAAGGGATGAGGCAGGGGAGCAGGGGAGCAGGGGGAGAATAACAAATGACAAATGACAAATGACAAATGACTATTAACAGAATTTTTGTATTGGCAAAGAATGTGTTTCAGGAAGTGGTACGCGATCGCATCCTATATATTATTGGTTTTTATGCGCTTATACTCGCTGCTGCCTTTCGCGTCTTTCCTGAATTTGCAGCTACGACTGAAGACAAGATGTTTTTAGACTTCGGGATGGCGGCGATGAATGCCATCGGGTTAATTGTGACAATATTTGTTGGTACGGGACTGGTTAATAAAGAAATTGAAAAACGTACTATTTTGGTGTTAATTGCGAAACCTGTCAGTCGCAGCGAAATTATTGTGGGCAAATACTTAGGTTTATCCGCAGTATTAGCTGTACTTGTGGCTACGATGACGGTAATTTATCTGATATTTCTGCAATTTGCTAACATTCCTCATCCAACGGCGAGTATTCTAATTGCTGCAATTTTCTTAGTATTGCAGTTGTCATTAATCACCGCTATGGCTATTACCTTCGGTGTTTTTACTGCTTCTCTCTTAGCGACTATTTTAACGTTTGCGGTATATTTAATCGGAAATATTACTCAAGATTTAGTCCAACTAGGTCGTCTGAGTCGTAACCCTGGTATAGAACTTCTCACTCAAGGTTTGTTTCTGATTTTGCCAGATTTATCTCGATTAGATTTAAAAAATGATGCCGTTTATGGTCTGCAAGCGCTACCTGACACAACTGCACTGATTACAAATGCCGGCTATGGTTTACTTTATAGTGCCCTGTTATTAGCGATCGCTATTTTTATTTTCTCACAACGTGAATTTTAGTATTTGGACATTGAGGCAAGCAGGGGAGAAAGAATTACTGGTTAACAACTTTTTTCCTCCCCTGCTGATCCGAACTGTATTGCTTACACATCTACAAGGGTTGAGTGCCTTGCATAGATGCTTTTTGTGCAATAGTTTTTAAGCGAGTTGCTCTGCTTTTACGGATACGTTCACTTTTGCGAACTCCACCAGCCATCTCATATTCGCGGCTATCTTTGCCGTATTTAAAGCCGATTCCCATGAGCATTTTCTCAGAGAAAGTACCCAAGGTTTGTTCTAATTCTTCAATTTCTACTTTGGAAGAGTCAATCGTGCTGAGAGCAGTATTATGAGCTTCTAACTTGCTGCGTAATTGCTCAATTACTTCTGTCAGGACTTTTAAATTACAAGTATTTCCAAGATCCAGATTGGCATCAATTGCTTTGAGTCCAGCAAATCTTAACTCAGCATTTTCTAGAACGCGGGATGTACGTTTTCTCAAAGGCATAAATTTAGTTACTCGTAACATTTATATAGTTACTATGTTCTACTGAAAATATATTCTGGTTCAGCAAAATCCACAAAAATAATTATACTTTTTATGAGATAAATACTGGTAAATTCTCTTAATTTATAGCGGTTCCCAATTGCATGGAATACAGACCTAACCCTCTAACCCCCTTCCATTCAAAGGAAGGGGAGTAAGATTCAAAGCATCTCTCCTTTTAGGAGCTACGGTGTACACACAAGTCTGAAATAGCTGATTAACCAGGGTTTTACCCCACCCTAATCCTCCCCTTTCTAAGCTACGGTGTACACACATCTTTCTAGAAAACCAAAATCGTCGTAGATCCCCCTAAATCCCCCTTAAAAAGGGGGACTTTGAGAGCTTTTTGCCCCCCAATTTATCGGGGGGTTGGGGGGATCAAAAGCTTGTGGCGCAACTTTAGAAGACTTGTGTGTACACCGTAGCCTTTCTAAGGGGAGGGAACTAGATTTCTTTTTCCCCCCTTTCTAAGGCTACAGTGTACACACATCTTTCTAGAAAACCAAAATCATCGTAGATCCCCCTAAATCCCCCTTAAAAAGGGGGACTTTGAGAGCTTTTTGCCCCCCAATTTATCGGGGGGTTGGGGGGATCAAAAGCTTGTGGCGCAACTTTAGAAGACTTGTGTGTACACCGTAGCCTTTCTAAGGGGAGGGAACTAGATTTCTTTTTCCCCCCTTTCTAAGGCTACAGTGTACACACATCTTTCTAGAAAACCAAAATCATCGTAGATCCCCCTAAATCCCCCTTAAAAAGGGGGACTTTGAGAGCTTTTTGCCCCCCAATTTATCGGGGGGTTGGGGGGATCAAAAGCTTGTGGCGCAACTTTAGAAGACTTGTGTGTACACCGTAGCTTTCTAAAGGGGGATTAAGGGGGGTAATTTAACTTGTGTGTACACAGTAGCCTTTTAGGAGAGAGGTCAAAACTGTACTGCATCCAAGCTGCATCTAAGCCAGAACCGCTATATCTAAAGCGTTCATCTAATCTTAATTATAGCTTGAGCATTCATAACTACAGAAGAAGCTGTGTTAACTACTGCTTGAGCATTTATAACCACAGAAGAAGTTGTGTTAACTACTGCTTGAGCATTTATAACCACAGAAGAAGCTGTGTTAACTACTGCTTAAGCATTACTTATCATATAGTGAGTATCTATAATTAGTGCTTAAGGTGTATTAACTACAGCTTCAAGTTTACTTATCATATAATCAGCGTCTGTAACTACAGCTTCACCATTAATAAATATTGTTTAAGTTGTATTTACTACGGCTTAAGCATTAGTTATAACAGTTCCCGCATAGGTAATATCAAGTTTGGATAATATGGGTTAGGCGTAGGTTGGGTTGAGCATAGTCAAAACTGATCGCATCTCCAGCCAGGACATTTAAAGCTGTTTTAATCGCAGAACCTTCGGTGGCATCAATACTAAGCGCTCCGGCATTAAGACCTAAAAAAGTTCTTGGTTTAGCGTCAAAATTAACGATTTCGCTTCTGAAAAGGATAAACGACAACTTTTACGCAATAACATGACCCAAGCTGAAAAAAATTGTGGTTACAGCTAAAAGGAAAGCCCCATACAGAGCATGGAAACGGAATCACAAGATTATCTCACTTTGACAGGGCTACTCCTAACTAATAAATAACTATCTGAGGTTGCTTAATTGTGCCATCAGGCATGATAGTATCCCGGAACCTCGCATAAATCAGGTTTGTTTCCCAAAGGTTTGCTTGACTCAAGTTTGCCTTGGTTAAATTTGCCCATGTCAGGTCTGCACCAGTTAAGTTAGCCTCAGCTAAATTAGCTTCTAGTAATTTTGCTCCACATAATTTTGCTCCTGTGAGATTTGCTCTAACTAAGTTAGCTTCAATCAGTGATGCTTCAATTAATTTAGCTTCACTTAAGTCTGCTTCTCTCAAATCTACATCGCATAAAGAAGCACCCCAAAGATTACTACCTGTAAATTTCGCCCGCCATAAGAAAGTTCCGCACAAGTTTGCTCGTGTCAAATCAACATTAATCAAATTAGCTTCACACAAAGATGCTTCATACAAATTAGCGTCGCGTAAGCTAGCTTGCATCAAATTTGCACCACTTAAATTAGCACGAGTGAGAACACAGCCACACAAATTTGCTCCACTCAAATCTGCTCCTATAAAGTTAAGACCAGTTAAATTAATTCCTTTTAGGTCAATTCCACTCAAGTCACATCCACTGAAATCTCGGCGCTGAAAATATTTACTTGTAATTTGACTTAATACAAATTCTTGCTTATCAGCATAATTTTTCATGGTATTCACCTCTGGGTGTAATTTATCTCAAAGGTCGAGTGTGATAGTTACCGTATATTGAGAGTACACCCCAAATGCAGATTAGCTCAGTAAATAATCAAAAATAAATTTACCAAAAATCGCCAATCACCTGAAAATGCGTTTTTTCAGCGATTTTTAAAACAAAAAATGCTGACATAGGTCAGGAAAGATTGATAAGGTAAGGGACTGGGGACTGGGGACTAGGGACTAGGGACTAGGGATTAGGGACTAGGGAAAAATACTAACTTCTGACTCATAATTCAGCACGGGCTAAACGCCCCGCTAACAGCACTCAGCATAGCTACAGAAAGAAAGCCCACCCATATTGGTGTA
The DNA here is from genome assembly GCF_010747425.1 of Nostoc sp. UIC 10630. Lineage (NCBI taxonomy): Bacteria > Bacillati > Cyanobacteriota > Cyanophyceae > Nostocales > Nostocaceae > Nostoc > Nostoc sp. UIC 10630. The sequence continues at coordinate 7,500 of NZ_JAAGOG010000151.1, read as the reverse complement.
TTAAGGTTGATAGCGAAGGCTAAAGTAAAAGCCATCATCCTGAGCGTTATTGCCGCGATCGCTCAGATCGATAAATGGAAGTCCATAATCGAGCCGTAAAAACAGATTATCAATTCCCATTGCTTGATTCCATAATAATCCCAAGCCTGCACCTACCAAAAAAGTTTGATTGGGTAGCAGATTCGGATTATTAGACTGATTCCAGACAGATCCCATATCTAGAAATGGCGCGAGTTGAATTGTGGATAATCCAGATTCATTGCGCTGGACTGTGAACCGATCTTCGATCGCTACACGAAATCCATTATCCCCAGAGCGAATATTTTGGCGATATCCCCTTACAGACTGTCCACCACCAATTACAAATTGCTGGGAGGGTAAAAGGCTATCTGGTGTTAGCTGTAAGTCTGCTTGGATAATTAACAGATGATCGGCGCTGAGTTGCTGCACGCGCTGTATTTGACCCAACCAACTGAAAAAGCGACCATCGGGTATGGGGTCGTTGTTGATGGTTGCATCTAATACGTCAATGCCAAAATTAAATTGCGATCGCAAAAACCAAGCTCCTTGAGGTTCGCGCTTAATATAATCTTGACCAAATTTAATTACACTGGTGCGGCTAACGCCATTGGCATCAGGGCCAATACCAAAAGGTTGTGCGAGATTATTGAGGATGAAGGTTTGACCATCTTGATAGGTAAATCCCAAAGATAGGGCAAATTCTTCTCTTGGCGATCGCATCAATGGTTGACGATAATTGATTTCATAAAGATCCTGGTTGGCGCGAATGCCAAGCGCATCAAAGGGTGGCTCAGTAATTTCATTGCGATTAAATGCGGCTCTAATCTGCACTTTGCCATTCATGGCGTTCACAGGAACTTGATAGCTAAAATCAAAGGCATCGGAACCACCAGAAAGGGTGTGGTAATAGGAGCCTGCTAACTCATCTCCCATCCCAGTTAAATTGCGATCGCGCAGTTCAATACCCAATCTTTCTGCACCAATACTCGGAGGCGAATAATTATCTACACCCAAGCTACCAGTTAAAGGGTTTGCCTCTTCAACTCTGACAATGAGAACACTTTGACCAACCTTACCCGTTGGACGTAGACGTGCTTCCACATTTGTAAATAAGGGATCGAGTCGCAACAGCTTCAGTTGATCTTCGAGCTTACTAGTATTCAGAGGAGTACCAGCACCTAATTGGATGCGACTACGAACATAAGATGGATTTAATCGTCGCGTTCCTTCGATCTCAATCTCTGTCAAACGCCCTTCAATTACCCTAATTACCACAACACCATCGGCGGTACTAGGTTGCTGAATGTCTGGAACTGCTCTGGAATTTATATAGCCTTTATTTAAGTAAAGCTGGGTAATAGCATCTGCGGCTTGTCTAATTTCTTCTAAAGTTAAGTCCCGTTCTTCAAAGGGTTTGACAACTGGATTAAAGTCAGTTTCATTAAAAACTGTGCTATCTACAACCTGGATTTTGCGAACCCGAATTCGTTGTGGTGTTTCTGGTTGGGGATTTGGTTCGGTTTGATTGGGGTTATTTTCCGGGGCAGTTTCTGATGCCTGTACTATTTGTAACTCTGGCTGACTAATCTTTTGAGTTGAGTCTGGTGTCAATATATTCGCCGTAGCTCTCAGTCCATTTGCAGTTAAAATCCAGACCGCAGGAAGAATTAGCAAGCCGCACTGAAAACTGAAACTGTGCTTATTCCATGTAGTAGTTGCTAGATGCCAAGTATTTAACTGATGAGAGAAACAGATAATGCTTTTGTGAGTAATTGTTTTCGGCTTAATGCCAGTTTCTGTTTCTTTTCTCATTTCTCCTCAGTGGGTGCCTTATTTTACGACTGGGCTAATTTTGATTTTTGAGTGTGCTATGGCTGTATGAATATTTCAATATCATATTTTTGACATTCAGATTTCAGAAGATTTGTAACTAAAACAATACTTAACAGCAATTTTTTCTAAGTGATAGCCCTTAGCATTATATTGTGATAACAGGTAGAAAACTTGGGAATACTTCGATGCCACCACTGATCTCCATAGTCATCGTCAATTACAACCGGGAGTCTTACCTTGGGGTAGCGATCGCCAGCGTCTTAGCGCAAACATGGCCAGACTTTGAGCTGCTAATTTGGGATGATGGCTCTACAGATGGATCAGTGGCGATCGCAAACGCTTATGCTCAACAAGATAGGCGAGTGCGGGTAGTAGAAGCACAGCATCAAGGAGTTTCTGCGGCTTGTAAAATAGCGATCGCCCAAACTAGCGGCAGTTACATCGGTATCGTAGACAGTGATGATATCCTAGCCCCCACCGCCCTCGCCCAAACCGCTACAGTACTGAATCACCACCCAGAAACAGGATTTGTTTACACCGACTACTTAAATATTGATGAAAAAAGTCAAGTCATCGGCTACGGTCATCGCTGTGACATTCCTTACTCCCCAGAGGGGCTGTTGGTAAACTTCATGACTTTCCACTTCCGCCTGATGCGCCGTTCAGTTTACGATCGGGTGGGAGGTGTGAACGCATCCTTTACAAGTAGTGCTTATGATTACGATTTGTGTCTCCGACTTTCAGAAGTAACCCAGGTACGCCGAGTCAAACAGCCCCTCTACTTTTACCGAAATCATTCTCAAAGCATCTCTGTTACTAGAAGAACAGAACAAATACTCTGGTCACAGAAGGCGATCGCTCAAGCACTTTGGCGACGCGGATTAGGAGACAAGTTACAAATTGATGTAGAATTGCCCGAAAGTCGCTTTATCTTGCGGCGTAAAAAACCTCTACTAAACAAAATCGCCGCTTCAGTCCTAGCTATTCTGCCTCTGGTGACAGTCACGAGTATGGGATTATCCCAGGCACAACAAATTGTCCCTGCTGCCGATGGGACAAACACAATTGTTACACCCAACGGTAATCAACTTAATATCACTGGCGGTACAACTTCTGGAGATGGTGCTAACCTCTTTCACAGCTTTCAACAATTTGGAATTTCACCAGAACAAATCGCCAACTTTCAAGCTAGTCCGGCGCTGCAAAATATCCTTGGTCGAATTACAGGCGGGAATGCCTCGGTTATCAATGGCTTAATTCAGGTAACAGGTGGCAATCCTAACCTTTTCTTGATGAATCCAGCCGGATTTATTTTTGGCTCAAACGCCAGCTTAAATGTGCCTGGTGCTTTCACAGTGACAACAGCTAATGGCATTGGTTTTGGCAGCAGTTGGTTCAATGCCATCGGTGTTAATGACTATGCCGCTTTAGTTGGCAACCCCAACGGATTTGCCTTTAGTATGAACCAGCCAGGAGCGATCGCAAATGCTGGAAATTTAGCAGTAGGTGTTGGGCAAAATTTGAATTTATTGGGTGGTACTGTAGTCAACACCGGGCAACTTTCGGCACCGGGAGGGCAGATTTCTATCACATCTGTACCAGGGCAAAATTGGGTGCGTCTCAGTCAGCCAGGAAACTTGTTGAGTCTGGAAATTCAGCCCCTCGCCTCTAGTAGCAACCAACCCAATAACTGGACAATTCCCATCGCCTCAATACCTGAATTGCTCACTGTTGGTAACACTGGGTTAACTGCCAATCCTGATGGGACTGTAAAATTAACAGGCTCTAATGTGACGATTCCCACAACTCCAGGGACAACCATTGTTTCTGGCAACGTTGATGTATCCAGTCAAACAGGCGGTACGGTAATTGCTTTGGGTAAACGAGTCGGGGTGATTGATGCCAATATTAAGGCCTCTGGAACCAATGGCGGCGGTAAAGTTCTAATTGGCGGTGATTACCAAGGTAAAGGGACTTTACCCAATGCAGAGCAGACTTATGTTGACTCAAACTCCGTCATTAATGCCGATAGCAAATTGAATGGAAACGGCGGACGGGTAATTGTTTGGGGTAACGACACAACTCAATATTTTGGTAACATTTCGGCACGTGGAGGAGTAAATGCCGGCAATGGTGGTTTTGTAGAAGTATCAGGCAAAAATTTCTTAACCTTCAACGGTTTAGTAGATGCTTCAGCCCCTAATGGCATCTTTGGCACTTTATTATTAGACCCCAGCACGTTAACTATTATCGATGGTGCTACAGGGACAGGTAGTTTTGATGGCACGGCCGGTAATATTGCCTTTGGCGATGCAGATATTGGGGCGAATACAGTTTCATGGGGTGCGATCGCAGCTTCGGGTACAAATATCAGCTTACAAGCTACAGGCAATATTACGATCAATGACATCATCGGAGCTACACCCGGAGTAACTACCGATGGTGTTGCTACTTTAGCCTTGGGCGGCGGTAGCTTCAGCCTCACCTCACAAAGCGGTTCTGTAAACTTTGTTGACCCTACCAACACAATCCAGACAACCGGAGGAGCAATAAACATTTCGGGAGCCAGCTTATTACTAGGAAATCTAGACACAACTCGTGATTTTGCTACAAGCGGGAATGTAACTTTGTCTGCGACAGGCAACATTAGTGCAGGCAACATTATTGCCAGTGGACAAGGCTATTCAGCAGGTAATGTTCAAGTCGTAAGCAGCAATGGCGGAATTACCCTCAATCAGATTAACACCAGCGATAGTGGTGGCGGTGGTGGTGGTGGCATCCCAGGAACAGTTACTTTGACTGCGGCAGGCAATATCCTCACAGATACTATCGATTCCTTTTCCAATGATGCCAGTCGCTTAGGTACGGGTGGCGATATAGTTGCAACAACTACAGCAGGTAGTATTACCACTGGAGCGATTAACTCATCTGTAGTCAAGTTTGGAGGTGGCGAGTTTACTGGTACAGCCGGCGCAGTCACCTTAACTGCCACAGAGAATATCACCGTTAATGATGGCATTGATGCCTCAGCCAGCGCCACTGGAGTGGATGGGACTGCAAGTGCCACAGGTGGCAATGTTACTTTAAGAACTACTAATCCCTTTGGCAGCACAATTCGCTTTAACAACATCAACACACAGGCCACAACGGATTTTGTTAATGGCAACACTGTTCAAGGTGGCAATGTGCAAGTGCTGACAAACGGACTAGTTCAAGGAATAGGGGTAGGTACTACCATCGCCACCGGTGGAATTTTCGATTCTGGGGAAGGTGTAACCACTAGCACCGCCGGAGGCACTGTCACAATTCGACATGATGGTGGCCCAGGTAATGTGCCATTTATTGTGGGTGATGCGACGAGTCTTAATGGCACAGCCGGAACAATTGATGTGGGAGGCGGTACAACCATCGCTTCGGGTAACTTTCCTGTTTTGCCAACTGGTGGAGATGCGATCGGTACCCCAACCGGCATCACCATTACTTCCGTCAACACTCCGCCTGTATTAACAGCAAACTCATCGCTACCCAATACCCAGACCAATCAACCTGTTACCTTGACATTCTCTAGTCTGGCTGCACTGGTCAGCGATGCTAATAATGACATCACCTCCATCCAAGTTAATGTAGTGAATACAGGAAATCTGACTGTCAATGGACTTCCCGTTATTCCTGGTGTAACTACCTTATCTAGCGGCGATACTTTAGTGTATACCCCTCCGACTGATGTAAATGGTTCACTAAATGCCTTTGTAATTAGTGCAAATGACCGCGTTTCGTCTTCTGCACCTGTACAGATAGGAATCAATGTCAGCCAGATTCCTCCCACCATTCCTACTCCAATCCCTACTCCGACTTTTACGCCGAATCCTCCCCCTTGCTCATTCCAATGCACTCCAGATAAACCGAATGTCCCTGGCCCCAATAATCCTAAGATTGATAACCCTGTTATTAATACCGATCCCACACCCGAAGATCAATTCACAGATGATTTTGCCGACCATTTAGGCATCCCGAATCCTAAAATTAAAACACTAGATGATGCCAAAGAAATTGCTCGCAAAATTGAAGAAGCGACTGGTGTTAAACCTGCATTTATTTACATCAGTTTTGTTCCTGTGGAGATAATACCAGAGAGAAATTTGGGCAAATCTCAAAAATTGACTAAACAATTAAATACTATAGCAGAGCAGAATAGCGACCAACTGGAAATAGTCGTAGTCACTGGAAAAGGCGACCCTATTCGCAAGCGCATTCCAGAAACGACCAGAGCCAAAGTTCTCCAAGTAGCTCAAGAATTTCGTGACCAAATAGTTAGTCCACAAAACCGTCGCCGCACTGGTTATTTGCGTCCATCTCAACAACTTTATCGCTGGATAATTGCACCACTAGAGGCCGATTTGCAGGCAAGAGAAATCAATAATTTGGTTTTTCTACCAGATATGGGGTTACGTTCAACCCCAATGGCAGCACTTCATGATGGCAAGGGATTTCTAGTAGAAAAATATAGCATTGGCTTGATGCCCAGTATCAGCTTGACTAACACCCTTTATAAAGACATTAAAAAATCTCAAATTTTAGCGCTAGGGGTTTCTCAGAGTACACAAGGACAAGAGCCTTTACCAGCAGTTCCCCTGGAGTTATCAACACTGGTGTCTAAACTTTGGCAGGGCAAATTATTGTTAGATAAGCAAGCTACCTTAGAAAATCTCAAAACTATCCGCCGCCAACAACCTTTTGGGATTATTCACATGGCAACCCATGCCGATTTTACTACCGGCGCTTTGAGTAATTCTTATATTCAACTGTGGGAAGACAAGTTACGCTTGAACCAATTACGACAGTTGCGCTTTAATGAACCCGAAGTTGAAATGCTGGTGCTGAGTGCTTGTAGAACAGCATTAGGAGATGAAGAGTCGGAGCTTGGATTTGCAGGTTTAGCAGTGCTGGCAGGCGTGAAAACTAGTGTTGCTAGTCTTTGGTCGGTTAATGATGCTGGTACAGCAGCCTTGATGACAAAATTTTATCAAAACTTGAGGACAGCTCCAATTAAGGCAGAAGCCCTCAGACAGGCTCAGGTAGCTATGGCCAAAGGGCAAATTTATGTTAAAAATGGTCAATTAGAAGGTTTGGGAGTAGTGGGGAACTTGTCTTTACCTACTAACAGTGCTGATGAAGGGGAGCAATTACTTACCCATCCTTATTATTGGTCTGGATTCACAATGGTTGGCAATCCTTGGTAAAGTGGCAAGAAAAACTATACTCTCACCCTTTTACCCACGGAGAATTTTGGGCAAAAATGCGATCGCTTAACAAAATTATAAACGCAGACATAGGTTCTCAACCGTGGCGATACTCGAATGCTTTAGCTGTAAAACTAGCAGCCTGTGGTATTAGTTAGTTTTGTTGCTGAAAAAGGAACATAACAACCAATATTTCTCGGCTTTTGGGGAAAAGGGAAAAAACCTTTAACCCCAACCCAGTTTCACGGTATCTGGAAAACCTCACTTCTATTTCTCTCTTCTAAAAGCCTACAGTGTAAACACAAGTTAAATTACCCCCCTTAGAAAGGGCTACGGTGTACACACAAGTCTTATAAAGTTGTCTAACAGTGTTTCGATCCCCCCTAACCCCCCTTAAAAAGGGGGG
>NZ_JAAGOG010000150.1:0-20523 GCF_010747425.1 Nostoc sp. UIC 10630 | reverse complement strand
AGTTACGAATTCTCCTCCTGCCTCCCCTGCCCCCTACTCCCCTGCTCCGTACTACTTCGCAATCGGGCAGTACTCTTGAATGGTTTTTACGTCCAGAGTTGTATTTTGTAAAGAACGGATGGCGGCGACGGTAGCTTTTGCGCCAGCGATGGTAGTAATGATGGGAATTTTGTAAGCTAAGGCTGTGCGACGGATTAACCTAGCATCAGTATGGGCTTCTTCCCCGGAAGGTGTGTTGATAATAAGTTGGATTTTTTGATTTTTGATTGCATCCAAGACGTGGGGACGGCCTTCATGGAGCTTTAACACTAATTCAATATTTAACCCCTGTTCAAGAAGAACTCGCCGTGTACCAAGGGTAGCCATCACTGTAAAGCCCAAATCGATAAACTCCTTCACCACAGCACCAGCAGCAGCTTTATCGCGATCGCTCATTGATACAAATACAGTTCCAGTCAGTGGTAAACGCTCCCCAGCACCCAGTTCTGCTTTGGCAAAGGCTCGGCCAAAGTCGCTGTCAATCCCCATCACCTCACCAGTGGATCTCATTTCTGGGCCCAATATTGTATCAGTTCCTGGGAATTTATTAAAGGGTAATACTGCTTCTTTTACAGCAATGTGGGTTGGAATGATTTCCTCGGTGAAACCTAGCTCCTCTAAGGTTTTACCCGACATGATTAAAGATGCTAATTTCGCTAGCTGTATGCCTGTTGCTTTAGATACAAATGGTACTGTACGTGAGGCGCGGGGGTTGGCTTCCAAAATGTAAACTTGGGGAGAATAGCTGCTTGCACCGACAACAGCAAATTGGATATTCATCAACCCAACGACTGACAGCGCTTGTGCTAGCTGCACCGTCCAAGTGCGAATTTGATTGAGAACTGCCGGTGATAAGGAAATGGAAGGTAAAGAACAAGCGGAATCTCCTGAGTGAATCCCTGCTTGCTCGATGTGTTCCATGATGCCACCAATTACCACCCGTCCGGTATGATCGGCGATCGCATCGACATCGACTTCGATGGCGTTTTCCAAAAACTTATCAATCAAAATTGGATGTTCTGGTTCTATGAGTACTGCAAAGCTCATGTAGCGTTCCAACTCAGCATCGGAATAAACGATTTCCATCGCTCGTCCTCCCAATACATAGCTGGGACGCACCACCACCGGATAGCCAATGCGTTTGGCGACAATCAGCGCATCTTCGTAACTCCGCGCAATTCCATTCGGCGGTTGGGCAATATTTAACTCTTGGAGAATCTTTTCAAACCGCTCCCGGTTTTCTGCCATGTCGATGGAATCTGGTGATGTACCCCAAATTTTAGTCAGCAGTCCTGATGTGTCATTGTTAAGAAACTCTTGTAAAGGAATAGCCAACTTTAGCGGGGTTTGTCCGCCAAACTGGATTATTACCCCAACTGGATTTTCAGTTTCGATGATGTTAAGAACATCTTCTTTTGTTAAAGGCTCAAAGTAAAGGCGATCGCTGGTATCGTAGTCTGTAGAAACTGTCTCTGGGTTGGAGTTGACCATAATTGTTTCATACCCTGCATCCTTCAAGGCGTAGGCGGCGTGACAACAACAATAGTCAAACTCAATTCCCTGCCCAATGCGGTTGGGGCCACCACCCAAAATCAACACTTTTGGTTTGGTTGCGGGCATTACCTCTGTTTCTTCTTCGTAGGTAGAATAGTAGTAAGGGGTAAGGGCTTCAAACTCAGCCGCGCAGGTATCTACGGTTTTGTAAACTGGGATGATTCCTAGTGACTTGCGGTAAGCGCGAACTTCATCTTCGGTGGTTTTGGTGGCATAAGCAATCTGGCGATCGCTATATCCGTCCCGCTTCACTTCATAAAGCTGCTCTTTTGTCAATTGCTGTAAAGGTGTCCGCTTCAGGAATTTTTCGACATCTAGGAGTTGCTGCAATTTATCCAAGAACCATCGGTCAATACCAGTCAGTTCATAGATTTCTTCAATAGTCATACCTTGCTGCAAGGCATGACGCACAGCGAAAATGCGATCGGGGTTAGGTGTTCGCAATTGGGCGCGGATTTGTTCGCCACTGGGTAATTTTTCGGCTTTGTCGCAACCCCAACCAGCGCGTCCGGTTTCGAGCGATCGCAGCGCCTTTTGGAAGGATTCGTTGAAAGTCCGCCCAATTGCCATTGCTTCCCCGACTGATTTCATTTGGGTTGTCAGCACTGGGTCAGAACCAGGGAATTTTTCAAAGGCGAAGCGGGGGATTTTTGTCACCACATAGTCAATTGTCGGCTCAAAGGACGCGGGAGTTTTCTTGGTGATGTCATTTTGAATTTCATCCAAGGTATAGCCGACAGCCAATTTTGCGGCAATTTTAGCGATGGGAAAACCCGTAGCTTTGGAAGACAAAGCCGAACTGCGGGAAACGCGGGGGTTCATCTCAATTACCACTACATCTCCATTAAGTGGATTAACGGCAAATTGAATATTAGAACCGCCAGTTTCCACACCTATCTCGCGGATGATTTTAATTGCCATATCCCGCAGCCTTTGATATTCTTTATCAGTAAGGGTTTGCGCGGGAGCGACGGTAATTGAATCCCCGGTGTGAATGCCCATAGGGTCAAGGTTTTCGATGGAACAGATAATCACCACGTTATCTGCCAAATCACGCATCACTTCGAGTTCATATTCTTTCCAGCCGAGTAAAGACTGGTCAATGAGAATTTGCGAAACGGGGCTGGCATCTATACCTACCTGTGCCATTTCTTCAAATTCTTCTTGGTTGTAGGCAATACCGCCGCCACTTCCACCCATAGTGAAAGCTGGACGAATAATTAGGGGATAACTACCAATTTGGCGGGCAACTGCTTTGGCTTCTTCCAAAGATTCGGCTGTGTCGCTAGGACACACAGCTACCCCAATTCTTGCCATTGCTTCACCGAACAGTTTTCGATCTTCAGCTTTTTCGATGGCTGGCAGTTTAGCACCGATTAACTCAACGCCATACTTTTCCAACACGCCATTTTTGGCTAAAGCAACGGCGAGGTTGAGGGCAGTTTGTCCTCCCATCGTTGGTAGTAAAGCGTCGGGGCGTTCTTTCTCAATGACTTTTTCGACCAATTCTGGAGTTAACGGCTCAATGTAAGTGCGATCGGCCGTTTCCGGGTCGGTCATAATCGTTGCAGGGTTTGAGTTGACCAAAACTACTTCATAGCCTTCTTCACGCAGCGCTTTGCAGGCTTGAGTGCCAGAGTAGTCAAACTCACAGGCTTGTCCAATCACAATTGGGCCAGAGCCTAACAGTAGAATCTTCCTGAGGTCGTCACGGCGGGGCATAGTCGTTGCCTTGGAGTATGAGAATACAAATCCTGATTATTTTAAGGGTCTTTACACCCTGTCGTGCTTTTTATTATTAAGTTTTCTAGGTTTGATGACATGAAAGGAGTGGGAATTAGGGAATAGGGTACAGGTTAGACCTGGATTTCTCACTTGTGAGAAATGAGCGTGAGTGTGGGGGTGTGGGGGTGTGGGGAGAAAGAGGAGGAATTGAATAACTGTCAATGAACGCTGCATTGCCTCCCACACCTCCCACACTCCCCACCCTAACCACACAATACGTGAGAAATTCGGGTTAGAGGGTACAGATTATTTTGTGTTCCCTGTCACCTCCCCCCTAACCCAAATACTTAATGCCCTATGATTATTTTGTATTTCTAAATACTATTTAATTGTGACGAGTAATTTTTTAAAGCTTTTGCAAATTTCTATTATTTAGTTTGATAAAACTTTGCGAAAAATAGTAATTTATTATGGCATATATCTGTTCGCTTATTCAGCCCAAATAAATTTATTAGATAAAAATATTTATTAACTATCTAATTGCTAAATATTTTCAACATTAAATCTTATGATGATATGTTTACTTAAATTAAAAATGGCAGAAGAATAAAGGTATCATTCTCTGCCATTCTTTATAATATTTTAAGAGTTCGTGCTGCCAACTTTTTCTTTCAGTCTAGGTAAACAAATCTAGATTATGAGAGTTTTAGCTTTGAGCCGCTTGGACAAACCCTAAAGTTAAGCTATCTTTAGCGAGGAAGTGAGACAAATGATAAGCACGTTCCTCGGTTTTCAACAAAATCTTTTCGTACAGATAGCGTGTACCCCGATCGCCTAAACTCTCTGCCTGAGCAGCTTGGCGGCGAATCACGCCCAGAATAGCTTGTTCTGCGGCTAAGTCATTTTCCACCATTTGGCGAGAAGAATATACGCCTTCAGACTCTTGCTCAAAACAGGTTAATTCTGCTAATTTGCTAAAGGTAGCTACTGGAACACCACCTAGTCCATCCAAGCGTTCTCCAATTTCATGGATGTGGTCTTGTACTTGGTTGTAGCTTTCGTTAAAAAACTCATGCAGAGAGTAAAATTCTGAGCCTTCAACTACAAAATGATGCTTTTGGTACTGCAAATACAGTGCCTGGAAACTAGCTAATACAACATTGAATCCTTCTGTAACTGGAGCAGTGACGCTGTGATCCAGCAACACGGGATTGTCATATACATTACCAAAATTTCGTAACAAGGTTTGCGTTTCAGACATTGTGTTCCTCTCTTTTTAACAGTTATAGATTTTAACTGCTTATTCTCAACATATTAACATTTTAATAATAAGTGCAAGCCAATTTGCCAGCACAAGATTTTGTATTTTTGCTTACTAATAATCTCAATTTTATTGTTTGCTGGATGATGGCACACCTATCAATGTGCATAAATCTCTCATTGATATTGACATTACAACTTAAATGTGCATATTTCCCAATAGAGGCAGGAGGCAGGGCACAAGGGAGAGAATAAAAAGTGAAGAAGGCAGGAGGCAGAAGGTTGCAATCAGTGTAGGTCTGAAGCGTACACTGATTGCTCCCAACCAAATCAGAGATTTTGGAATGGGTCTTAAACCCAAGACCCGTCTGGTCGCGGGCTGTTACAGAGGGCAGTTTTCCTCCTGCCTCCTGCCCTCTGCCTCCTGCCTTCATTGATATAAAATTACCTCTCTCCTCTGCCCCCTGCTCCCTACCTCTTCCCCCTCTCAATATGGAATGGCTGTAAAAGTTTGACTTTTTTTTCCAAAATTAATGAGAATTCTTTGCACTTAAGGTATGCTGGTTTTAAGAGGTTACACTCCTAAAACTTTCACTAAGCAGAGAGTTAAATCGCGGTAATTACTGCAAGTTTGTTGCACTTTGAGGGCAATTCTCTTGAAATCGTTTAGTTCAGAAATAGAAAGCAACCACCTTGTAGAGGTGAATTGGGCAGATCGCTGGCAAGTCTATCAACGCCTAAAGGAGTTAGACATTCCCTGTACTTGTACAGCTAACCAGCCATTGAAAGTTGAAATTGGCTCTCCGATGACAGCTGTTCAACTTTGGAGTGTGATACAGCGATTAACAGCCTCCCGTCAAGACCAAATTTTGACTCTTGAGTGCTGTTGGAAAATCGCTAACAACAGTTCTAATTTTTAGCTACTGCTGAGAATATTTTGCTTGATAGCTTGTACTTAGTTAAAAGGAGATCAAAAAAATGGGTGCATCTCACACTATGGAAGTATCAGAATTTTGTCTTGAGGGTAGATTTATAAATTTTGTTATTAAAGATGGCTATAAGGTTAAAGGCTTAATGCTAGGGACTCATGAAGGTGAGTTTTATATTAAATTAGCTAAACAATTACGGGCTGCTTTTGACTTGCGCTTACCACCAGGGACTTGGCTGCAAGTTGTTGGTTACAAAAAGCATGATTTGAAGGATGGCACTGTCACTCTGAAGGCTGAACGGGTAATGGCGGCGCGTTCTGAGATGGGGAGAGTTCAGACGACTACTCCAGTACAAGAACCCCCATCTATTGATAATGTCAAGGTAAAGCCAGCTAAGGCTAAAGCCACGATTTTGGTGTGTCAAAAGTCTGATTGTATGAAACGCGGTGGTAAAGCAGTTTGTCAGGCGTTGGAGGCAGCTTTAAGCGATCGCGGTTTAGAAGACCAAGTTACAATCAAGGGCACTGGTTGTATGAAAAATTGTAAGGCTGGGCCAAACTTAGTTATGCCAGATAAAACACGCCATAGTCGAATTCAAGCGGCACAGGTTCCCGCATTGATGAATCAGCATTTTGGTGACAAGAGTTTAGAAGCACAGCCTGAGAATTTAAGAGAAGTGGCCATATCTAATGGCAAGTTTTGCTGAAGTAAGCAGGTAAGCATGAATAAACCTAACTATGCAACAAAATGTAATATAGCTGAAATCTTTGTGATTGCTTCTCATTAAGAGATGCTGCAAGTAGCTTGCTTCTTTGCAGGAGTAGGTTTCACTCGCAATTACGTACTTGTGGATTTTCCCACCCACCTATTTAGTGAAATCTTGACATTTCAATGAGAAAGCTTAATAATATCTTCTCAAGTGTGTTCCGTTAATACTCGGCCGTAAAGTCCGATAGAAGTTTGCAATAAAATCAAAAAACTGGCCTTAATTTAAAGCCAGTTTTTTGAATGAATGGAATTTTTATTAAGCAATTTTTTACCGGGATGCTCCCATAATTTGGAAAAATTCAAGGTTATGTAGTTGATTGATGAATGCGTAGGCGCAAAGAGACTTGTCGTTAGACATCGCTTACAGTTGAAGCGTCAATCATCAATGATTTAAAAACAAATGCCACATACCCCTCAGTGGATATACACCGTTTGTTTAACATTTTCCATGATAGTCATGATTTTTCTATTCCGTCATGACTGGAATCGCCTGGCTAAACTCTACTGCACGAAAGAAGCGCCGCCACAAAACTTCTCCCGAATGCAAAGCGGTTCTGTGGGTTTGGTTCACTACAAAGGAACTTTAAATGTTGGGATAACTCCTCAAGGGATTTATCTGAGTATTTTCCCCTTATTTGGCTTGGGACTTCCGCCGTTGTTAATTCCCTGGAGTGCCATTAGGAAAATTGAACCTGCTAACCAACTTTTTATTGAGCGTTTTCGTTTGCATCTTAGTTCTCCAAAAGTCAAACTTATTTTAAGCAAAGATATTTTGGAACCAGCTAAAGAATTTTTAGCCACACAGGGATTTGAGTGGATTTAGACAAATCCCATTTTGACCAAATTTCAACTAATGACAAATTATATTTTTAGTGAAAATTACATAACCTCAGTTAGAGAAGATTGCAACAACTGTCGCATAGATGTAGCCTGCACATGGTTAGGGAACACAGTTAAAAAGTCATTCAGGTCTTGGATTGCTATTTGGATTGCTATACGGATATCTAAGGAAGCACCTTGAGATAAGGTATGCCGATATAACTGATCTGCTGGTTGATTATATTGAGCAGCCAAATAGTAAAGAGCTAAGTTAAAGGCATTACGCCAGTTTTTAGTATCTTTTTCGTAATGCTCTTTAGCAAGCTTTATAGCAAGCGCCAAGTCAGCCCGTGCTTTGTCTGGTTGGTTAAGGGCTAGGTAAGTTAAAGCACGCTCGTACAAATACCAATCATCTTGGTAATGTCGGTTAAGTACAATGACGCACTCTAAATCTTGCGGTGCTTCATGGTAGCGCTGCATTCGTTGGTAAATAAAACCTCTAAATCCCCTGGCTGGTGTCCATTGGAAATTGCCGTCAAGTTCAATGGCACGGTTAAAGTCTTGTAGTGCCTCATTGTAGCGTTGCATACAACGGTAAGTATTACCTCGACTGGCGATCGCCCATTGATTATTGGGGTCAAGTTGAATGGCGCGGTTTAAGTCTTGCAGTGATTCTGGGTAACGCAGCATAAAGCGGTAAATTACACCTCGGTGTGCCAGCGCCCATTGGTCATTAGGGTCAAGTTGAATAGCGCGGTTAAAGTCTTGCAGTGCTTCTTGGTAGCGTTTCATTAGGCGGTAAGCAATACCCCGATTAGAGATCGCCCATTGATAGTTTGGGTTAAGCTCAATAACACGGTTAAAGTCTAGTAGTGCTTCTTGGTAGCGCAGCATTTGGCAATAAGTCATACCTCGAACTGTTAAATATTCAACTTCTTTAGGCACTAACTTTATCGCCTGGGTTAAATCTTCCAAAGCTTTTGAGTATTGATTAGATAGAGAGTAAATATAACTACGCCAATCTAACGCTACTGCACGCCATTTGTCCTCAAGACTAGCATTGCTCAACAGTGTTGTGAGCATTTCAGCCGCAGCTTCATAACGTTTGTCTTCATAGGTTTTTAACCAATTGGCTAGTTGCTCACCCCAACGCTGAACTTCAGCAGAATCCACATCTTTACCAGCCTGAAGCATTGTTGCTGCCCAAAATTGGGCAAAAATCCGTTGATTTTTGAGTGCAGCCAGGAATTCGTTGAGAGCTACAGGTAAGTACTTTTGTGGTGATTGGCATAAGCGGTGATACAAAACATTGAGCTTATGGTTTTGCCAAGTTTGATCTCGCCAAGCCTTTACTTGCTCTAATTGCAATTCTTTACCTAGCGTGTCGTAATAGTCTGCTAACTTACTATGTATATCAGCCCAACCTTGCGGCGATGAAAGACGCTTGTGGCGTAACATTTGGGTTTTCACAACATCATGATAAGCCCAGCCATCGGTACGCTCGTTAACAAAAGATGTTTCTTTCAGCCAAGTAAATAGGGCATCGGCTTCTTGTTCTCCTCTCAACTGAGCTATAACATCTTGATTCAAACAGCGAGGAATGGCAGCATCAAGCGCTACTTGTCTTCGCTTGGGGTCATCAATCCATTTTAAAAAGCGTTCTACAGCATTACTGCTAGGCTCAACTACTTGGTTAGGGTCATTGGGATGAGCATCTGCTAGCATTCCTACCAGCAGGGGCAAATTTCCCGAAAGGCGCAAAATCGTTTCTATAACCTGACTGTTAGTAATGTCTTTGCGAGTTAAATATTGTTGGGCTTCTTCTTCTGTAAAGGGTTCCAGAGGGAAACGAACTATTAACCCTTCATAAGGTGCCCAATGATTTTTATCTAATTCTTGGCGACCGGCGATCGTTATTAATATATTGAGAGATACTTCACCGTGACGACCCTCCAAAATTTCCCGTAGCCAGTTATCTAGAAATTCTCCCGTGCATTCATAAGTATCAAAAAACAGAACAACAGCAGTTTTGTCAGCAATTTTAAAAATATCTTGCAAAAATAACGGGGTCAGAACTTCTTCAGGTTCTTGAACTAAACGCACCTCGTCTTTATTTGTTATTTTCTTAGCAACATAAGATGCCCATTCTCCGGCTTGGGTAGCCAAAGCATTCTCATCTACAAAGTCAAATACAGTACCGCCAACGGGAACTCGACGCGCCAGACGCACGCCAGTTTTAACCATAGTTTTCCCTACAAAAGCGGAAAACCCTTGAGGAGCTTCTGGATCGGTTTCTAATTCTTGGCGCTTTTGGCGGTAGACTTTGTACCGTTCCGTAAACTGCGATAGTTTATGACCTTGCCGTTCTAACTCCTCAGCTAGACGACCCATGACTTCTGGTACAGTTTTTTCAGCTTCATCGATGTAAGCCGAAATGATTTTTGCTTCGTCACTAATTTTACGAAACTGTCGTAGCAAAGTACTTTTCCCCACTCCGCCTTGACCCCAAACGTTATACAGAAAACGACGGCGATCATCTTCTGGGGGTAATGCTAAATTTTGGCGAAATTGGTTTACTTAGTCTTCACGACCCACAAAACCTGATTGTTGACGTTGCTTAAGAATATCTTGTAGACTCTTGGGCTTGTTTTGTGGGTTCATTACAAGATTTAATTTTGAGGTGCTAATGTTTACAGAATAACTACTAAATATACAAGGTGGATTTCGGAATTTCTCAAACTTTTTCTGGGTAATTTTTATGCGTTGACCTTCTGAGGCTCAACGTTGACCTTCTGAGGCTCGACGTTGACCTTCTGAGGCTCAATGTTGACCTTCTGAGGCTCAATGTTGACCTTCTGAGGCTCGATGTTGACCTTTTGAGGCTCGATGTTGACCTTTTGAGGCTCAACATTGACCTTCTGAGGCTCGACTTTGACCTTCTGAGGCTCGACTTTGACCTTCTGAGGCTCGACTTTGACCTTCTGAAGCTCGACGTTGACCTTCTGAGGCTCAAAAATGTCCTGGCGACTAGAAGTCGCGGCTACACAGGCAAAACCCGCCTGCGCGGGTTTCAAAAATGTTTAGATTCAAAACGCAAAAAGGACATAACTAAAGTTATGCCCCTATAAATGATGTATATTTTAGCAAATTTGCAACTAGTATAATTGCTTGTTGCAAGCTTTAGCTAACTGGGACTTCGGATTGCTTTTTCTTAGAACGGCGGTTAAACCTGCGTCCCATCTCATCAATTACTGCATCTAAACCTGCGACATCACCGCTAGCTTTGGCATAGCTATAAACTGCTAATGCTGCTGCATAGGCTTCACTAGCAGCAGCTATACAGGTATCATCCACCAATTCTTGCAGTTGCGTTAGAGACAACAGCACCGGATACAAGTCCTCATATATTTCCAAGTCCCGGCGCATTTCTTCTAAATCAAAGTAACGAGGCAAAAAGTTTGGATTTTGTGTTGCCACTTCTAAGGCTTTGCTGACAAAAGCTCGACTTTTATCTCCCATCTTCAGCATTGTTCGCCGATCTTCAGGGGTCAAATCAATCAAAAACGGTAACTTTTCTCTAATTGTAGCGATCGCCTCCATTACTGCTTTCTTGTCTGCTGGGGCTAAACTGGCACTGATGCGATTTTCTGCCATTTTTAATACTCCTATAGGGTACTTAATTTCAGTATTCCCAAAGTTACAGAAGCAATCGCATTAGTTTTCAAGATACGCTAACGCCAGAATTCGTTACATAGAATCGAGCCGATGACGTAATTGGCTACTAAAAGCATCAATTACTGTGACGACTACCAAAAGCACTAACATCATGGTTGTGGCTTTGGTGTACTCGAACCCGTCGATGTAACTTTTTAACTGAAAGCCAATACCACCTGCACCAACTACACCCAAGACAGAAGCAGCACGGATGTTGTATTCAAACATCCAAAAAGTGTAACCCAATCCCAAAGGTAGCACTTGCGGGAGAATGCCGTATTGAGCAATCTGTAACTTGGAGGCTCCGATAACTTGCAAGGATTCAAGAGAACGCGGATCAACGGCTTCAATTGCCTGTTGATAAAATTTGGCAAGGTAGCCGATGGTGTAGATTCCCAAAGCTAAAGTTCCTGCTGGTGCGCCTAAGCCAGTGGCGGCAACAAAAATTAGCCCCAGAATAATTGAGGGGACAGAACGTACAGTATTTTGCAGCAAATTAGCTAGCGATCGCAACCACCCAGGTGCAACATTACTGGCGCTAGCTATAGCAATGGGTACAGAAAGAATGGCTCCAATGGTAGTTCCCCATAAAGACATCTGTACAGTTTCAATTAATGCCTTAACTGCAATATCTAAAACTTTCCAATCGGGAGGAAATAACCGAGTAATAAAATCGGTGATGTATGGCCAGCTAGAACTTAGCAGTTCAAAATCGAGTTTGAGTCCTCGCAAAGCCCAACCATAAACTACCACAACAATTAATGAGATGAGTAGAGAACTCAGCCAAGGGTAGAAGCGTAAGCGTTTTGACTTAAAAAAGTAACTCATACTGTATTAAATCTCATCTAGGTTGAGAAGCGTAGTCTTTGCGATTAGTCAAATTAATTACCCCCCTTAATCTCCCTACGGTGTACACACAAGTCTTCTAGAGTTGCCCCAGAGCCTTTTGATCCCCCCAACCCCCCTTTTTAAGGGGGGCAAAAACCTCTCAAAGTCCTCCTTTTTAAGGAGTATTTAGGAGGATCTACACGATTTTGGTTTTGTATAGAGATGTGTGTACACCGTAGCCAATGAATCGGGGAGAGTTAGGGTGGGGTAAAACAGACGCGGTTTAAATCAAATCTTACTCAAGCGGAAACTTTAGCAAATTGAGCTTGTAAGTTGTCACAAAGTCCTTGGTAAACGACGCGTCCAGCATCTAAGACGATTGCTCGTTGGGCGTATTTTTCTGCGATTCCCAAATCGTGCAAAACTGCGACAATAGTCATACCTTGCTGAGTGTGCAATTCAGATAGAGTTTCCATGACTTGTTGCGATGCCACAACATCTAAGCCAGTGATAGGTTCATCAACTAAAAGAATTTGCGGTGATTGAATTAAAGTCCGGGCGATCGCTACTCGTTGTTGCTGTCCGCCACTTAATTGACTGGTTTTTTGAAAAGCTAACTCTAAGAGTCCTAACTGTTCTAATAAATTTAGTGCCAACAAGCGATCGCGTTTGGAAAATCCCAACAGTGTTTGCCAAGTTGTTCTTTTACCAAGGCATCCGCATAAGACATTTTCCAGTGCTGATAACTGCCGAATCAATCCACCACCTTGAAATAACATCCCAACATCGCGCCGAATTTTTGGCAGTGTTCGGGAATTCATTTCAACATTATTGACGAGCAATTCTCCTCTCACTGATGGCACTAGTCCAACTAGCGATCGTAGCAATGTAGATTTACCAGCACCATTTAGCCCCAGCAAAACGACAAATTCACCGCGTTTAATCTGGCAATTAATCCCGTTGAGAATAGGACGATTGAGAGATGGAGCATAAGCTGTCTCTAGGTTATGACACTCAATAACATAATCATTCATAGAAATTTGTTTATCTGCTAAGAGGATGTTTTAAAACTTCTTTGGTCGGTAATAAAACGTTTTAGATCCCCCTAAATCCCCCTTAAAAAGGGGGACTTTGAAGGGGAACTTTGATTCCGGTTCCCCCCTTTTGAAGGGGGGTTAGGGGGGATCTAGAAGTACCTAAGATTACAGGCGACCACTTTTAAAACATCTGCTAACAGTTATTCAAGATGTTTACTAGAATAACTGTTAACTAAATTATGGTTCAATGCCAGCGATTTGCAGAGCTTCACGGATAGTTGCTAGGTGACGATCGTGATTAATTCGCACTAATTCTGTGGAATTATACAAGTCGCTTAACAACTTATTATTTTGCGACTGATTTAATTTCAGTAAAGCGTTGATGATTTTTTCCCGTGTTGGGGCTGGAACATCATCATCAATGGCAATACCGTGGGCAGGTACACCAGTAATTTTGTGCAGAACCCGTAACTTACTCTTCTCTTCGGCGGTGATATAAGGTGGATTCAGGGCATATTCTGACACAACAGCCACATCAGCTTGACCGCGCACAACTGCTTGCAAGGCTTTGCTGTAATTGCCGCCGTAAGAAACTTGACCAAAGAAATCATCTAAGCGATCGCGGTTGGGTACAAATTTTTGTTTGACCAACTCAGCGACAGGGATAATAAACCCAGAGCCAGAAGTAGGGGAAGTAAAAGCCATTTTCTTGCCCCGCAGTTGTTCTAAAGTGGCTTTAGCTGAATTTTGAGTTTTTAGGGGACTATTCTTAGGGACAACAAATGTTGAGCTATAGGTGTATCTTCCAGAATAAGTGGAGCGAACTTCGGCTAGATACAAGCTGGCATTTGCTAATTGTTTTGCTTTCAAAGCTGGACGGCTACTTAAAAAAGCGACATCAGCCCGATTTGCTCTCAAAGCTTCCACAGCAGCTGTATCATCACCAACTTGGGCGACGACTGGAATTCCTAACTCTTTGGATAAAAAAGCTCCTACCGCATTTGCCTTATTTTGCAAGTCTGTAGAATCAGCACGACTGGGAAAAACTATTGTTAAAGTCTTCAGCCCTTGGGCAAGTAAGCGTGGTGTTTGTTGATTAGCGGTGGGGTTGGCGATCGTTGCCTGCATAGCCCCTACTGTGCTGACTACTAAACCTGTAAGCACTGCAAATGCTGCGCCAGCGCCTAATAAGCTCTTTGTCCTCACACTCATTTGCAACTCTCCATTAGGAAGTTTTCTCAGTTTTTTTGCTAATTAATTTTTAATTAACTCCTAAAAAAGATTTATAGCTTTTAATAAAAAAAGTCAATAAGAAAGCCTAGTTTATTTATAGAGTTGTAGGCTTCTTTTGTAAGTGTATTGGTACTAACCGCTAATTACAGCGATCGCATCAATTTCTACCAACACATCTTTAGGTAAGCGCGATACCTGTACACAAGCCCGCGCTGGGGCTGTATTTTCCGGGAAATATTTAGCATATACAGCATTCACCGCCGCAAAATCATTCATATCAGCTAGAAATACAGTGGTTTTTACCACATCTTCAAAAGTTGCTCCGGCTGCTGTGAGGATGGCTTCAAGATTAGCTAATACTTGCTCAGTTTGCTTTTTGACATCATCAGTGTAGACGACATCACCAAGGCGGGGATCGATGGCAATTTGTCCAGCGATGAATACAAATTGGCCTGAAGCTGCGATCGCTTGATTATAAGGGCCCACTGGTGCGGGTGCGTTATCAGTATTAATTACTTTACGGGTCATAGATATTACTTTCTCTAACGATGTTTCCTGTTTACCGATTTCCATCTGAGAAGCGATCGGTTTGTAAACTTCTCCATCTGGCATTATCGCACCAGTTAGGTCAGCATCTTTAAAGGTTGCTCGATAGATATTTGCCCCAGTTAAGTCAACCCTTATCAAATTTGCTCCATCCAAATTTGCCTTGGTTAAATTTGCCCATCGCAAATTAACTTTTTCTAAATTCGCTCCTTGGAGAAATGTTTTTATAAGGTTTGTACTTTGAAGAGATGCTGCTGTAAAGTCTATATCAGCCAAACAATTACAAGAACACATTGGTTTAGGGGTTGCAACTAGCGTTATTGTGCAAGGCGAACTCCTTTACATGGTGCAAAAGTCTTCTCAACAAGAAGCAAATCTTCGCTTTGGCAAAACTTCTCTCCAAACCATTGATCTTTATCCCATTAGTGGAGGAGTTGCCGATGTTTACGGTAGCCTCAAAGGAGAAATTGTCAAACATTTTGGCCCCAAAGATAAAGCAAAACGTAGAAAGTTTACAGTTCAAGATTTGGGTTTTAGCGATAACGACTTGTGGATAGCATCAACCGCTCTGCACTATAAACTCACCGTCGTCTCAGGAGACAGCGATTTTCAAAGGATACAACAGGTGCAAACCTTAGCCTTAGAATCTTGGCTTTGACATCTTCCCAACACCAACCGATTCCTACAGAACGTTAACACAAACTGTATGTTGGGGAATTCCAGATATTCCTCTCCCCTCTTCTCTCTGCGCTCTCTGCGTCTTGGCGGTTCGTCCCTCTTACCCCAACCTTGGACGTATCCCATAATGCCGATATCGCCAATAATCGCGCAAAATGCGATCGTGGTCAAAACATAAATTACCAGGCACACACCAATACTCAAAAATTCCTACGCCCTTAGCATCATCCCCAGCCTTTGGTTCACCCGTAGCTGTCGCTAAAAATACAATGCTAATCGTATGCTGACGCGGATCGCGATTGGGGTCAGAATACACCAGTAATTGTTCAACTAATTCCACCCGCAAACCCGTTTCTTCTTCAGCTTCTCGCCGGGCCGCCACTTCCACGGCTTCCCCATAATCTACAAACCCACCAGGAATAGCCCAACCTAAAGGTAGATTATGTCTTTCAATTAACACTATTGGCCGATGAGGTCGATCTACTAGTTCAATGATGATATCAACTGTCGGTGCAGGATTTCGGTAAGTCATATTTATGAGTCATTGGTCATTAGTCATTGGTCATTAGTCATTGGTCATTAGTTATTCACAAAGGACAAATGATAAAGGACAAATGACAATCAAAATGAGTTTACTTGATTTACCGTGCAAATACTGTTCCGTGATAAATTCGATGCGTTGGCTTTGCCACTGCCCCTTGGGCGATCGCGTAGCGTGTGCATCAAACAATTGCTCTTTCTCATAATTCAGGTTACTTATGCCTTTTCCTAGATCCAGTGGTATTTTGCTGCATCCTACATCCTTTCCTAGTCGATTTGGCGTTGGAGATTTAGGCTTAGAAGCCTATCGCTTTATTGATTTTCTCAAAGATACCCATCAACAATATTGGCAAGTTTTACCCCTGGGCCCCACTGGATATGGTAATTCCCCGTATATGTGCTACTCGGCAATGGCAGGAAATCCTCTGTTGATTAGCCCAGAAAAACTACGAGATGAGGGTCTGCTATCTGAAGAAGACTTTGCTCATTTACCAGGATTTCCGGTAGAAAAGGTAGACTTCGACCAGGTTGTGCCAATTAAGATTGGACTACTCAAAAAAGCCTGTGAAAACTTTAGATCCAATGCTACGCCTATCCAGCAGAAAGAGTTTGAAGGTTTTTGCGACAGCAAAGCCTACTGGCTAGAGAATTACGCCTTATTTATGGCACTGAAAGATGACCATAATGGTGCAAGCTGGCATACATGGGAAGCCGAATTTGTCAAGCGTAAACCCGAAGCTTTAGCTCAAGCAGAGGATCGGCTCAAGGGAGATATTTTTTATTACAAGTTCGTCCAATTTGAGTTTTTCCGGCAGTGGTCAGACCTGAAAAGCTACGCCAACATGCGCGGTATTGACATTATCGGCGATATCCCTATTTACGTATCTCACGATAGTGCTGATGTGTGGGCACATCCTGATATCTTTTGCTTAGACGAAGAGACTGGAGTTGCTGCTCAAATGGCGGGAGTCCCACCAGATTACTTTAGCGCCACCGGTCAATTGTGGGGCAACCCAGTTTATAACTGGGAGGAATTGCAAAAACAAGACTTTAAATGGTGGGTGCAACGCTTTGAAGCAATGCTAGATTATGTCGATATAATTCGCATTGACCACTTCCGGGGCTTCGAGGCATATTGGTCAGTACCCAAAGGCGAAGAAACTGCCATGAATGGTAAATGGGTGGAAGCACCTGGAGACGCTTTTTTTGCAGCGATTAGGGAGAAGTTGGGCAAGCTACCCGTCTTGGCAGAAGATTTGGGAGTAATTACACCAGAGGTAGAAGCGCTCCGAGACAAGTATGAATTTCCTGGAATGAAGGTTTTGCAGTTTGCCTTTGGTTCTGATCCCGGTAATCCATTCTTACCATTCAATTACCCGCGAAATGCTGTAGTTTATACCGGCACTCACGATAATGACACAACTGTAGGCTGGTTCAATTCAGCTAATGACAACGAAAAGCATAACTTATGGCTTTATTTAGGTTCTATTAGTCCTGAAGGCATCCAGTGGGATTTAATTCGCCTAGCTTTGAGTTCTATAGCTAATCAAGCGATTATTCCCTTGCAAGATGTTTTGGGATTAGGAAACGAAGCGCGGATGAATTTTCCTAGTACTGCTGAGGGTAACTGGGGGTGGCGCTATCAAGCAGAAGCCTTGAGAGATGAATTACGCGATCGCTTAAAAGTTCTTACCAGACTTAATGGACGCGCCCCGCAAGAAAATTAAGGAGTAGGGAGACAAGGGAGACAAGGGAGACAAGGAAGAGGGAGGAGTAAATGCCTCCTTGTCTTCCTTGTCCTCCTCATGCCTCTCATCTCCCCTAGTCTTTTTATTGTCTGCGACACGCTGCGCTTAGTTTGCTTCCTTGTAAGGGTAAAATTTTGAATTTATTTCTCCCTTATCTCAAAACATTAGGCTTGGCAGCAATCCTAATTTCTTCCTCTTTCCCTGGCTCTCCCATTTCCTTAGCTTTCTCCTGATTGACGCTCATCAATACACCACCAGCATTATCAGTTTTCACTGTCAGTTGCTCTTGAGCTTTCCAAATCCGGTGAGTTCCCTCTGGAAGAATACCCTCAAACTCGGTTTTACCATCGGCTATGACGCGAATCCAAGATGACGCTTTCAAAGTGACACCAATTTGTACAACCTGTCCCTCTTGTCCGCCGTCA
The DNA here is from genome assembly GCF_010747425.1 of Nostoc sp. UIC 10630. Lineage (NCBI taxonomy): Bacteria > Bacillati > Cyanobacteriota > Cyanophyceae > Nostocales > Nostocaceae > Nostoc > Nostoc sp. UIC 10630. Next base: position 2,680 of record NZ_JAAGOG010000150.1, on the reverse strand, counting down.
ACGGGATTACTGACAGGTTGAACTTTTAGGGAATCTTTTGGTTGGGTTGGCTCTGGGTTAACAATGGATTTTTGTTTTGGGTATATTTGGTTTTGGCTATTACTTGCTTGTAGTACCGCGTTATTTAATAACTGAGACAACCCATTTACAGAGCATACGATTAGCAATATGTAAAGAAAGTAAAGATGAATCGGACGTAGTTGATTAATGGGTGAAGTATTCCCCATACCTTGAGGATTTAATTGTGCAGAACTGATCGGAAAAGTGCCAGAAAATTCTACTCCATTCAAGCCTAGAGCATCGGCAAATTGCCTGATCAAACCCTGAATATAGACTGGTTCTGGGAGATCGTTTATATTACCTTCTTCGATCGCCTGCAATAATCGTTGAGGAATTCTGGTTAATACAACCACTTGCTCTAGAGATAGACCCTGTTCTTGACGCAAAGCCCAAAGTTGAGCGCCCAATTCTGCCAACTTTTCGGTTCGTTGTTGCTCTAATGAAAGCGATGGCTGGTGATTATTCTTCTTTCTTAGCCATTTCATGCCTACTGACACTCCTTAACTCCACTGAATCTTTAATAGGTTGCGTTATCTGATCTTGCAAAAAGCGAATTTCATGATCGTTGAGGGAACGATATTTACCCTCTGACAATAAGGGTTCTTTTGGAGTTTGTAATTGAATTGGGCCGATAGCAGTTCGATGCAGCTTGATTACTGGGTATCCTAACTGTTGAGCTATCCGGCGGATTTGGCGATTTCTTCCCTCCTGCAACACTATTTCTAAAAAGCTTTGTTCGGCACGATGTTCTATTAGGTGTACCTTAGCAGCCCTGGTTTTTCTACCCTCTAACATCACACCCTCACGCCACATTTGCAGTACTGCTTCTGGGGGATGTCCTCTGACCAAAACATGATATGTCTTGGAAATGCTATGGCGGGGATGGGTTAGTCCAAATGTCAGATTTCCGTCATTTGTGAGGATTAATGCTCCCGTTGAGTCTGCATCTAAACGCCCAACTGGGTGAATACCTGAACCCTCCCGTAATTTTCTCGGTAGTAAATCCAGGACTGTTGTTCTTCGGTGAGGGTCGTAGCAAGTCGAAACTACTCCCGCAGGTTTATGTAGCAATAGATATATTAAAGCCGGACGCTGCTTTTCGGATACAGTTTTACCGTCAATTGCGATCGCATCTTTTTGGGGATCAACTTTTTGACCCAAATGTGCCAATTCCCCATTGATTTGCACCCGTGAGTGCCTAATCATTTCTTCAGCTTCACGACGTGAGGCGATGCCCCATTGAGCAAGAATTTTTTGTAACCGTTCCTCCATCTGGAATTACTTATTTACTGTTAACAATTAAATGATATTTGCATTTTGTAGCGAGTAGGCATAAATGTTACATTTAAGACTTGTTTAATTTCTGTCCAGCTGTTGAGCAAATACTCATAAACCGATTGCTTAGATGCCAGAGCAAAATTCTCAAACGACAAATGCAAATAAAATCCGCATAATTACGCAGGTACTCACAAAAGCCCTAAAGCTCTGGTTAAGAGCGCAAGTGAGCCAAATATCAGAATTAGAAGTGGAGATTAAAGCAAGCGATCGCCAACTTCTCTCTGGGCGTATCCCCTTGGTATCTATTTTTGCTACTCATGCAGTTTATCAAGGTCTCCTAATTACACAAATTCAATTAACGGCAGAAAATATTCAGATAAACATTGGTTCCGTACTTAAGGGAAAGCCATTACGACTGTTAGAAACAGTATCAGTGGTTGGCGATTTGATCGTAGACGAGAATGATTTGAATACTTCTCTCTCATCTGACTTATTATCAACTGCTTTGAGCGATTTGCTGGTTAAAGTTTTACCAACAAATTTCCCAAAGTCACAACCAATAAACTGGCAAGAAATTATCCTTGATAACAATCAAATTATACTGCGAGGCTTGAGAGTAACCAATACTGAAACAATGCCTCTAGAGATTTGTTTGGGCGGCTTACAGTTACTTAGTGGGCATGAGTTGCAACTGACACAAATAAAAATCAATCCCCACGAGGGAGATATATTAGACGACAATCATGAGTACAATCTGGATCTTGGCTCAGATGTCGATATCCAAGAACTAACGTTGATCCCAGGCAAACTGGTGTGTAGGGGGCAGATTAACGTTAATCCTTGATCGTGAAAAATTAAAAAATACTAAATACGCGCCGTGTGCAACTTTCTTTCAAACCTAACCCCCAGCCCCTTCCCTGCTAGCGTTGGGGAGCAAAAATCAAAGCCTCTCTCCGTTTCGGGGCTACGGTGTACACACAAATCATCTGATACCCCTAAATCCCCCTTAAAAAGGGGGACTTGAAGAAATTTCCCCCCTTTTTAAGGGAGGTTAGGGGGGATCGAAACACTGTTAAACAACTTTATAAGGCTTGTGTGTACACCGTAGCCGTTTCGGGGAGAGGAATGGAAGTAGGGTTCTAAGAATAAGTTGCACACGGGCGTTAATACCCTATTTTAAATGACCTAGTGCCTCTCAGAGGATGATGAGAACAAGAGCAAAAGGTTCAGGGGACTCAAACCTAGGGTGAAATCCCATATATAAATGATACATCAATGCAGAGGCTTGAAACCCTTGTGGAAGTGGTAATTGCACCATCTCTCCCCCTGCCTCCCCTGCCTC
>NZ_JAAGOG010000483.1:0-671 GCF_010747425.1 Nostoc sp. UIC 10630 | reverse complement strand
TATGATTTTTCTGGTCAGACATTCAATGATCAAGATTACCGAAAACTGACTATCGAAACCTCAGCTTCTAAAACTAGAGATGCTGTATTTTTGAATGGTGAACCTCTGGGAGTATTGCACTTCAAAAAAGACAAAGACGCGCTCAGACAGCTTGGACTGCTCAAAACCGGACAACTTACACACGCCGACGCGATCCTTGAAAGTAATTTTTCTGTTATTTGCGCTCAAATTGACCCTAATACCGTTGAATATCCTACTATTTGGACGAAGGAATTTCAGGCTTTTGGGACTCAATCAATTAACGCTCAACAACTGTATATGATTGATAGTAGCGCGAAAATTCTACATCATATTAAAGAGCGTCCTACTTTCTTATTTTCTACAGAATCAAACAAAAAACTTGGAATCATGGGCTTGGCTGTTGACAACCAGAAAGCTGATACTGTGACTAAATGGTTAACTGCTCAAAAAGTTGAATGTCAACAAGTACCAATAGAAGATGTTATCAGGGAAACTCAAAAAGGTTTAACGGTCTTTAATTTAGTCAGTAGTTCAATTCCTCCCAAAACTTTGGATAATATGACCAAGAAATTTGGGGCTGTGATTGAATCTACTCTTGAGTATCAGCAATTTGTTAGCTCCCTTGCCACACGACCGCAGTTTTTGAAACC
>NZ_JAAGOG010000398.1:0-2399 GCF_010747425.1 Nostoc sp. UIC 10630 | reverse complement strand
CCATTGCCCTGCTTACCTTCCAGAGTTTTTTCTTTTAATCCTTTTATTCAGAATACTCGGAAAGTGACAGAAGAGGGATATGATAATTGTTATATTTTTGGAGAAAGATTATTTCTGCTTGAGACGATAGCCTAATCCATGAACTGTTTCAATAAAATTTTCTGGCGCACCTAAAGCTCTGAGCTTTTGTCGAAGACATCTAATATGAGAGCGAACAGTCTCCTCTACTGGAGAATCATCTACTGCCCAAACCTGCTCAATAATGCTAGAACGACTCAGTACACGTCTGCCATTAGCAACCAGCAATTCTAAAATGGCATACTCTTTTAGTGTTAATGTCAATGGATAAGAATCATAAGTAGCCTCATAAGTACTGAGATTTAGGTGTAACTTCTCCCAAGATAAATTCATTGTGCTTGCGGAGCTACCACGTCTGAGTAAGGCACGTACACGAGCCATTAACTCTTCTAAATCAAATGGTTTAGCAACATAATCATCTGCTCCTGCGTCTAAACCAGCAATTTTATCAGCTACAGTATCACGAGCTGTCAACATCAGCACTGGGGCGCTAGTGTTTTGATATACTGGATTAGTCGTGCTAGCAGTACGCAACCTTTGACAAAATCGGATGCCATCTAGCCTTGGTAAAGTTACATCCAATACCACCAAGTCGTACTTAAATAATTCTGCTGAATTCCAAGCTGCTTCTCCATCTTTAGCAACATCTACTACATACTGCCGTCTAATTAAAGCTTCTGTAAGTACCTCTGCCAGTTGAATATCATCTTCAACTACAAGAATTCGCATAATTTATTCCTTTGTTTAGCAGTAGGTAAGTATTAGTTTAAATTTATCACGTATGCTCAGATTATAATATTCAATCTTTTTCTTTTTTAGAGAATATCTTAACTTTATGATGTGGCAATTTATCAAATGGTTTCCCCAACGGAAATGGATAGCTGGAGGTTTTGCTTTAACTTTATTGCTTATGGGAATAGTTACTTTCGCTTCTTTTAAGAATACAATTGAAATCAAACAGGGTGCTAATAAGGTGCAGAATACTTATCAGACCCTCAATACTTTGACAAATTTTTCTGCGGCAATGACATCGGCAGAATCAGCACGACGAGGATACATATTTTTGGGAAGTGAACAAGATTTAAAGCGTTATCAAAATGAAAGAATAAATATACAATCTCAACTCAAGCTGTTAAAAGAACAAATACATCCTAGTTTGAGCCAGCAACAAAAATTTACACAGATGAACTCGTTGGTTAATGAAAGATTAGCTCTTTTGAAACAATCGATAGAACTTTATCAAAAAGATAAAACAGCATTAGAAGAACAAACTAATATTACTGCTCGTAGTGTTAAGCTTCGACAAGACATCTTACGTATAATAGCAAATATTGAAGCTGAAGAACAACGTTATTTACAAAGTTCTCTAGAAGAATCTGAGAACAGCATTCACTTGAGAATCTTAATGGAAATAGTAGGAACTATTTTAAGTTTCGCAGTAATTTTTAGCTTATGTATTATTCTTGTTCGGCAATGGATAAAACGCGAAAAAATTGAGTCTTTAGAATTTTCACTAGCGCAGCAAAAAGAATTAGGAGAATTAAAAATCCGCTTGTTTTCGATGATTTCTCATGAATTTCGTACACCTTTAAGCATCATTTTGCTATCATCTCAATTATTGCAAGAGATTCTTGAGAAATTGGTAGATGAGAAGCAGTTAAAAAATCTTTATCGGATTCAGTCTTCAGCCAAATTAATGAATCACCTGCTGACAGATATATTGACCTTAACAAGATCAGAAGCGGGGAAGTTGGATTACAAACCTCAATTAATTAATCTAGAAAATTTCTGCTTAAATTTGGTAGAAGATTTACAAATTTTTGGTACAACACCACATTTAATAGAGTTTAGAAATCATGGGCAGTGTTTTCGAGCTAATCTAGATGAAAAACTGCTGTATTCCATCCTCAGTAACTTACTTTTAAATGCTATTAAGTACTCATCTCCTAAAAGTAAGATATACTTGGTTTTAAACTCAAAAGCAGAGGCTGTATTTTTTCAAGTAATAGACCAAGGAATAGGTATTCCAACAACAGAACAAGAACAAATTTACGAGCCTTTTTATCGAGGTCAAAATGTGAATAATATTGTTGGTACGGGACTAGGTTTAGCGGTTGTTAAAAAGTGTGTAGAACGACACAAAGGAGAAATCTATTTAGAAAGTCAAGTAGGAGTTGGAACTACATTTACTATTAAAATTTCTCATAAAAATATCGTAACATCTGCCTAAATAATTAAAGCTATTAAGTAAGTCGGCATAAAAAAACGAAACTATGTGAAGATAAGTAAATACGTAGGATATATCTACTAAGGTCACTTGT